>JAADFV010000402.1 GCA_013152695.1 Chloroflexota bacterium
TCGGGCGCACCTGGGCGATGACAGAGGCAGAGCGGGCGCGAGATACAGACTTGCTGGTCGCAAATCTACAAAAACTAGCCGCGTATGCCGCCGATCACGGCGTTATTCTTTGCATCGAGCCTCTCAACCGCTTCGAGACCAGCTTCATCAATCTGGCCGAGCAAGCCATCACTGTAGTCGATCAGGTCGACCACCCTGCCTGCCAAATCATGTTGGATACCTTCCACATGAATATCGAGGAAAAGTCGCTGGGCAACGCCATCCGCGCCGCCGGGCCACGCCTTAAGCATGTGCATGCCTGTGGCAACGACCGCGGGGCGCCGGGATCGGGCAACATCGATTGGAATGACGTCGCCCAAGCTTTAAGGGATATTGACTATGACGGCCCCGTTGTCATTGAATCCTTTACCGCCAAAGTCAAAAGTATCGCCCGTGCGGCCGCTATCTGGCGCCCCCTGGCACCGAGCCAGGATGCCCTGGCCGAACAAGGGCTCGCTTTTCTAAAAACGCTTTTCGCCTAAGCAACCCTGCCGAAGCCCTTTCCTGACAGGGTTCCGGCCCGGTTTTCAAACTACAATATCGGAATGTATCAGTATTCCCACAAGGAGGAAATAATCATGGCACGACCTGTCACACTTTTTACCGGACAATGGGCCGATCTACCTCTGGAAGAGCTCGCAAAAAAGGTGAGTGATTGGGGATTTGATGGCCTGGAACTGGCTTGCTGGGGTGACCACTTCGAGGTGGACAAGGCCCTGGAAGATGACAGCTATGTCAAAAGCCGCTGGGATATCCTCAACAAGTACGGCCTCAAGTGCTATGCCATCAGCTCCCATCTGGTTGGCCAGTGCGTCGCCGATGATCCCATCGATCAACGGCACCAACGTATTCTCCCCCCGCGTTTATGGGGCGACGGCGACCCGGAAGGGGTACGGCAACGCTGTGCCGAAGAGATGAAGAACACTGCCATTGCCGCCAAGAAGTTTGGCGTCGAGATCGTCAACGGTTTTACGGGCAGTGCCGTGTGGAAGAATCTCTATTTCTTCCCGCCGACAACGCAGGAAGATATCGATGCGGGTTATGCTGATTTTGCCGCTCGCTGGAAGCCCATCATGGATGTGTTTGCCGAAAATGGCGTCAAGTTTGCTCTGGAAGTGCATCCTACCGAGATCGCCTACGATATCATCACTTCCCAGCGAGCATTAGAAGCCATTGGCCACCATCCTTCCTTCGGCTTCAACTTTGACCCCAGCCATTTTATCCATCAGTTTGTGGATCCAGTCGAGTTCATCAATGAGTTCGGTGACCGCATCTGGCATGTACATGTGAAAGATTCCCGTGTGCAATTGAATGGACGCAACAGTAGCCTTAGCTCACATCTCGATTTTGGCGATCCACGGCGTGGGATTTCGTCTCGCCCGGACGCGGCAGCGTCGAGTGGGATAAGCTCATTCGTGCGCTGAACCGTGCTGGCTACAATGGCCCTCTCTCCATCGAGTGGTAGGACTCCGGCATGGACCGTGAATGGGGAGCACCTGAGGCGCTGGCCATGGTTCGTGGTCAGGACTTTACACCCTCGCAGGTGGCCTTCGATGCTGCCTTTTCAGCCGAAGACTAGTCAACTGAGCGACTTGCCGGAATCTGGCGCAGTCGAACAGGTGGCTGTGTGAGATTCCGGTAAGACGATTGGAACATGATATCTCAATTCGAACGAGGAGTAATCCCATGAGCGAAGAAACCGGATTCACGACAATGGCCGGAGCCAAGGCAGAAGGTCAGGCTCAGGAAGTTGGCGTGGGGATGTTGGGCTATGCCTTTATGGGCAAAGCCCATACCAACGCCTACAAGACCATTCCCTACATGATGTATCCACCCCCGGCTATCCCCAGATTGGTGGCGATTTCCGGGCGAAATCAGGATGCTGTGGCGGAAGCGGCGCGACGTTACGGCTACGAGAAGTATTACACGAGCTGGCGAGCCATGCTAGAAGACCCCGATGTGCAGCTTCTGGACAACGGCGGTCCCAATAATCTCCATGCCGAACCCTCTATCATCGCTGCCGAGCTGGGCAAGCATATCTTGTGCGAAAAACCCCTAGCTCGCGATGCTGCAGAAGCGAAAGAAATGTGGGATGCAGTAGAGAAGGCCGGAGTCAAACACATGGTGGCCTTCAATTATCGCTTCGTCCCTGCCATCCGTCTCATCCGCAATCTCATTGACGAGGGCAAGCTCGGCCGCATATACCACTTCCGCGCATCCTATTTGCAAGAGTGGATTATGCCGCACTACGGCACACCCAAGATCTGGCGACTGGACAAAAGTGTGGCGGGCAGCGGCGCTCTCGGCGACCTGGGCGCGCACATCATCGATCTGGCGCATTTCCTCGTGGGAGGCGTCAAGTCAGTGAGCGGCCTCACCACCACGTTTATCAAAGAGCGTGCGACGGCCGAGGGGACGATCGCGACTGTCGATGTCGATGATGCTTTCGCCGCCGCCATCGAGTTCGAGAATGGTGCTCTAGGCACCTTGGAAGCCAGCAGATTTGCCGCCGGGCATAAAAATGCCAACACTTTCGAGATCAATGCGGAAAAGGGCAGCATTCGCTTCAATCTCGAGCGTCTTAACGAACTGGAAGTGTTCTGGATCGACGATGAACCGAAAGAAACACAGGGCTTCCATACCGTCAACGTGACCGAGGCCTACCATCCCTGGATCTCGAACTGGTGGCCACACGGCCATATTATTGGCTGGGAGCACACCTTCATCCATGAGATCACGCATCTGCTCGATTGCATCGTCAATGACAAAGATGTCGCCCCCTACGGCGCCACTTTCGAGGATGGCTATCGCTGCGCTGTCGTCTGCGATGCCATTGTGCAATCGTCGCAAAGCCGAAAGATCGTTGATATTCGATACTAGCTTGTTTCAGGTGCGGGCGGGATCTATCGTCTTGCCCGCACCCTGACTGGCCACTTTTTTGCTCAAGGCAACATCATGGACATCAAGCGCGTTAGCGTTCCGACCTGGCTCCCAATTACCACAGTTGTACTCCTGCTTCTAGGTGCAATCTCTTCACCTTTGATTCATCGTGTCTTCTCGGAGAAGCAACTGGCAAGTAATGTCCTTCTTACGGCAATTCCCTTTATTCTCATCTTCGTTGCCATCATTCTCTTCTTTGCGACACTGATTGTCGTTGCCGCCCGATTATTCGGCAATAATATTTCTGAGCAAAGCTATCGTCTTGTGGAATACATCGCCATTGCCGGCATTGTCCTCGGCATCATCGGCATGTTCCAACCGTGGTTTTTCCTGGCGTATCGATATGGTTTTAGCGTCCTTCTCGTTTCGACGTTATTTTACATATTGTGGAGCCATATCACGCCGCGGGAGGACATCGAAGAAGAGAACAGGAGCATCTAGAAAACTGCCAATAATTATTCGCTACTGAGGTTTTATTATGGAAAAATTCGGTTACAAATTCTCGTTCGGGCCCTGGAATATTCACGAAGGCGCCGATCCATTCGGCCCGCCTGTGCGACCATCCCTGCCTTTCGCCGAAAAACTTGCCATCCTCAAGGATCTGGGCTTCGATGCCATGCAATTTCACGACGATGATGCTGTCCCCGACCTGGACAATCTCTCGGCAGGGGAAATACGGCAACAAGCCAAGGCGGTGAAAGCGCAGCTAGATGACATGGGGCTTGCGGCTGAATTTGTCGCTCCGCGCCTATGGGAGCATCCCATGACCATCGATGGAGCCTACACGGCCAACGATGCAGAGGCTCGTGCTTACGCTATCGAGCGTTCGAAAAAGGCTGCCGACATTGCCCGCTATCTGGGGACAAACCTGATGGTGTTGTGGCTGGCGCGCGAGGGAACGTACCTGCGCGAGGCAAAGGACGCCGTGCGGGCGACGCAGCAACTCCTGGAGGCAATCGACACTCTTCTCGACTATGACCCCGAACTGCGTATCGCCATCGAGCCC
>JAADFV010000403.1 GCA_013152695.1 Chloroflexota bacterium
CATCCGTGATGCGATGAACTTGCTGCGACAAGACAAGGACAGCTGGCGCCGTCCTCCGGCCGCAGGCCTGCAGAGCCCGACTTCCAGCTGGCGAGAACCCGCGCCTGCCGGCTCTGTTCTGGTGGTACGCGGATTACTGCCGCTGGTAAAGGGGTAACCACAAGCGGGTATCGGGTGTGGGCGTCGCTGTTGGCAATGGTTGATGGGCAAAATAGATTTGATAGACGTAATTGGCGCTGATCATCATGGCCCACTGATCGTCGGGTTGGGGTGGAGCCCAGCCGGCAGGAGGTATTTCACGCAAGATGTAGACACCGGGATTGAGGTCGAAAAAGCGGAAATAACCGCTGTTATCGGTCAAGGTTTCAGCGAGTACCTCGCCAATGCTGTTTTCGAGAATAATGCGAACATCGGCAATACCCGGCTCGTCCTGCAGATGCTGATCGGCATTGAGATCGAAGTAGACCCAACCTTCGACACCGCCTGTGCTGGGCGTAGGAGTAGGCGTGAAGGTGGGTGTAGCTGTGGCGGTCGGGGTCAGCGTGGGTGTGGGAGTGCTGGTCGCGGTAGGAACAGGAGTCGAGGTGGGTGTTGGTGTCAACGTAGGCGTGGGCGTTGCCGTGGGAATACCTCCCGGGGGATAGTATTCGATTTCTAGAGCCGGGCGATGGTTGACCACGCTGTATTCGCTAGAAGCCAGGTCCCAGCCAACATAATTGCCATAGGGACGGAGGATGACACCATGATTGCTGTTAGGATTGTCGAGCCAGCGTTGCACGAGGGGCGTGATGTGCGCGCTGCCCCAGCCCCAAACCTCTGCCGGTCCCGAAAGGACACCTGTATCCACAGGTAGTTCGGGATGATCGGCAAGACTATCCGCACCCGGCGCGCCCCAGGGAACACCGTCGTAAGCCTGGTACCAGGTGGCCTGAGCTTCGCTCCAGGGTTTGTAACTGTCGAAAACATTGAAATAAAGACGGGCGGCATTGGACTGGGCCACGCCTTTGACAATGAGCTTGGCATCGACGATAAGGCTCCCGGCGGGAATCCGGCTTACGTCGAACTTGATCAGGGTGTTACAGACATCAGAAAAGGCGGGGCCGCCGTCGCTGCCCGAGGCCCGTAGGCCCAGTGTGGGCAAACTGCCATGAGGAACGGTGCCACTATCAGGCGGATCGATGCAATAGGCACCGATCCAGGTGTCCTCAACCCCGTAATAGCCGTCAACACCCTCTCGCAGACGCATCTTGAGAGGAGCAGTGCTGGTGCTGGGAATGGGGGTAGGAGTGGCAGTGACGATGGGCGGGGGAGTAGGGGTAGGCGGAACGTCGTTGCGAATAACACGCACACGATGGAAGGTATCATCGAAATCGTTGCTGGCGAGATAGAAATCAGAGCCGCTGAAGTCGCCGCCTCCAGGCAGACGATTACCGAAATAGGCATCGTTCAACTGAAAAGTATAAGTGAGCCAGTTACCGGAATCGGTTTTACGCACAGTTCCCGCCAATTTTTCCGGAGTGTCGAGGGCATCGTAATAAAGTGACCAGGTGTCTGTTCCCTGATCGAGATAAATGACCTCAACCTGTACATTGGGGCTGGTTCCCTGATAGAACCAGGCGTCATCGACATCAAAATAGAGGTTGAGATTACCGCTTTTACGGTCAGTGCGACGGGTATAACGCCCCTCTGCCGCTGTCGTGACATTCCATTCGGGCACGCTGCGGCCGCCGGGGACCTCATCGTTCTGATAGAGGCCGAAGCTGTAGTTGCCGCGAGGAGGGAACCAATCGCCGGGCAGGGGTTCGTGCTCACGCAGTGCCACCCACACCGAATCGGTATCGCTGAGTTCGGCACCGAGGTACTTGCGGGCAAATTCGAGATAGACGGCACGCGTGGGGTCAGTAACCAGGTCTTTGGAAAAGACGAAGTAATCAGCACGAGCATTGAGACCCGCATACACACACCACATCGTAATGCCAGCACTGATCTCGCCCGTGACATAATCGACACAACGCTGGGTGGCATAACTTTCCCAGGCCGTGGGCACCTGCCGCCACCAGGTGAAGAAAGGATCCCAGTGCCCCGCCTTGTAGTAAGATTTGCCGGGATCGTCGACCGTCGTAAAATTGTGGTCAGGGGTCAGTCCGTTGTGCTTGAGACCAATACCGAGATTAGCGGCATAGTCCGTCAGTTCACGACGCTGACGGATCGAGTTGGATTCAGGATTGTAGATGGGAGCAAACTGGTAGAGTACTGGGGTTTGCTGGAAAGCCGTAGCAAAGTACTCCATGATCTGTTTAGACGTATCGATCCACAACTGTTCGCTGAGCCCTGCATTCAGGAGACAATCCCAGTCTCCTACATCGGCAGGCTTTGCTTCACCAAAAATGCCGGTACCCATCTCAATCCAGGCGATACGGGGATCACCATCATAACGAGCGGCAAAGGCATTGATGTAATCACGGTAGGCGGCGAGAAAGGTAGGATTCCAGTAGCGGGGAATGGACCAGTTCATGGCGTCACAACGCACGACTGTGGATTCATCTTCCCAAAATAGCCAGCGCGGAGAGCGATTGCCCCCGCAACAGCGACCATCATAAAGAGAGAAGCCGATACCGGTCGGTTTACCCAGACGTGCCTCTTTTTGCAACCATTCATCTACGACAGTCCAGTCATACACATCACGGGCGATTTCGACATCGGCCCAAATGAAGGTCATATTTCCACCCGTCACCTCGGGGTAGATGGCCGGATCGACATGTTCGTTGTCGAGAAAAACGTAGATGCCGGGATAAGGGCCCTTGGCGTGGGGACTGCTGGTGGGGGTAGGGGTGGCGGCCGGCGCCTGGGAATTGGTGGCAGAGGAGGGAATCAATGCCAGAACGGCGACAAGGAGCAGTATGGGTAATAGGAGTCGTTTACGAGGAATATGCATGGAATATCGTGGAGAAGCTTTGGTGAATCGAATGTTTGGCGCCTAAATCGGGCCTGAAGCTGGTGTAGAACAAGGGTAAACTTGGTTACGGTAAGGATTTCCTTAACCGCTCCCCTGCTTAGGCGGTGGTGATACTCACTCACTATGACGCTCAGTCATAGGTTAGGCGTGCGGGTGAGTTTACAGGCTAATGCCGCTGGCGTCAAGCCACGGCAGCTCTCTCGTGTCTACGATCGGGTCAGAAAAGGGTCGTGTAGTTGTCAGGGTCTGGTCGGGGAACCACCCTGACTTTGTTGTATAATGCCAGTATCAGCACCGATTTTCCCTTGTTGTCATTTTCGGGAGGCACTCATGCTCGATATCAGTATTCTCCGCTGGGGCTGGCTCATTGTTGCTATGATTTTCTTCCTGGCCGAAGTTTTCACGGCGGGTTTTGTCCTGGCAGCCTTCGGCGTAGGCGCAGTCGCCGCCTCGTTGTTGGCCTTTTTGGGCTTTGGCATCGAGTGGCAGATGGTGACGTTTATCGTGGTTTCTGCCCTGTCCATCTTCTATTCGCGACGTTTCGCCGATCGTGTTACCGGCCCCCAAGCAGAGGGAGTTGGCGTCGATAGAGTGCTGGGAAAGCAGGCAGTCGTGCTCGAGACGATTGATCCCTTGCATGCCAGGGGGAGGGTACGCGTCGAACGCGAAGAATGGCGCGCCGAGTCTCTCAATAAAGAAGTCATTCCCGTCGACTCGCTTGTCGAAGTTGTACGAGTCGAGGGCACCCGCCTGATCGTCAAAAAAGTTGATTAATTTCTTTCTCTTTCCCCACGGAGGTTTGTCATGGGAACCCTATTATTCTTGTTCTTTGTGGTCGTTTTTGTCTTTGCAGTGGGAACGCTCTCCATTCGCATTGTTTCACCCTACCAGAAGGGCGTCATCGAACGCCTGGGGCGCTATTCCCACACGGCGCAACCTGGCCTCACACTCATCATTCCCTTCCTCGATCGTATGCGCAAAGTAGACATGCGCGAACAGGTGGTGGATGTTCCGCCACAGGAAGTGATCACCAAAGACAATGTTGTTGTCACCGTCGACGCCATTGTTTTCTACGAGGCCACCGATCCCGTGAAACTGGTTTACAATGTGGCCAATTTCTTCGATGCTGCCACCAAACTGGCCCAAACCAACCTGCGTAATGTCGTGGGCGAGATGGAATTGGATCAGGCTCTGACCTCGCGGGATGTGATCAATACCAAGCTGCGTGAAGTCCTGGATGATGCCACCGACAAATGGGGGGTGCGCGTTGTCCGGGTGGAGATCAAACGCATCGATCCTCCCAATGATGTGACCCAGGCCATGCACCGCCAAATGAAGGCCGAGCGCGAGAAGCGCGCCAACATCCTCGAAGCAGAGGGTATGCGACAGGCCGCCATCTTGGAAGCCGAGGGTAAGGCCGAAGCTGTGCGCAAAGTCGCCGATGCGGAACGCTTCCGCCTCGAGACGGAAGCACTGGGCCAGGGTCGTGCTATCACGACCGTATTCAAGGCAATCATAGATGCGAAACCCGATGACAAGTTGATCGCCATCCAGTATCTCGAAGCCCTGAAAGTTGTTGCCAATGGCCAGGCCTCCAAGGTATTTCTCCCCTACGAAGCATCGGCCGTCATGGGCGCCCTCGGCGGCGTCAAAGAGCTCTTTACCGATACGGAGACTGCCGAAAAGTAATCCGAACTGGTACGCGGGGCAGAACATGCGCCCCGCGTACCTTTTTGTTTTGTCTAAGCGCCATAGCGTGTAAGGCGCCCGGCATGCCCCATGGCCAGGGGCACAAGCTGGGTGGCATGGAAACGGCCGAGAGCTCCGCTCTCGCTGGCCCGTTCGCCAAAAGAGGTGACGAGATCGGGCATGACATCGGCGCCCCAAATCAGGGTGGGGACAGGATGCTGGGAGTGGTTACGAAGTTTGGCGGGGGTGCTGTGATCACCGGTGACAATAACAACGGTAGGATCGAGGGCAAGAAGGTCGGGAATGACCTGATCGACAGCCTCGATCTCGTGCACCTTGGCGGCAAAATTGCCATCTTCGCCGTAACTATCGGTTTTTTTGATGTGGATGAAGAAGAAATCGTAGTCGTGCCAGACCTGCTTCAGAGCCGCGATCTCATGATGAGGACGATCGCCCTCGAAGGAAATGACTTCCATTCCCACCAGGCGGGCAACCCCCTTGTACATGGGATATACGGCAATGGCGGCGGCGCGCATCTTGAAAATATCTGAAAATTGCGGCAGGCCGGGGGCTTTGGCGATTCCTCGTAGATTGAGGGAATTGGCGCGAGGCTCATCGGCGAGGACGGCTCGGGCTTGTGCCACCCATTTGTTGACCAGGGCGGCCGTGTGCGCGCCCTCGGCTGTACCACTTTCATCCTCTACCGGCAGAGGCGGCTTGCCTGTCATCAGAGGATCGGTTTCGGTTAATTCGCCGCCCAAGCCTTCCCCACGGATCACGAGGACGAAGCGGTGTTCTTTGACCGGTTTGACGAAGATTTCATAACCATCCTCGGCGAGGCTGGTGTTGGTCTGGAGTTTTTCGCAAAGACGGACACATTCTTCGGTGGGAATACGACCGGCACGGCGATCGGTGATCAAACCATTCTCATCGACGGTAGCGAAATTGCCACGGGCAGCAAGATCGTTGGGACCAAGTTCAAAGCCGATGCCCAAGGCCTCGAGCACGCCTCGCCCGATGTCGAATTGCACGGGATCGTAGCTAAAGAGACTGAGGTGCGCGGGGCCAGAGCCTGGGGTAATGCCCGGGCGCACGGGAATAGAACGGCCGCTCACACCCTCGGCAGCCAGGCGATCCAGGTGGGGTGTGACCGCGGTTTCCAGCTCGGTCGATCCCCCAGCCTCCATGGGAAGCCCCCCCAAACCATCCATAACCAATAAGACAATTTTGCTCTTATTTTTTTGAGCTAAGTGTTTGTAAACATCATGATCTGTTATCATTTTTTGTTCCTCCAAAGCATAGGGGGATGGACTATGATGTGTCCATCCCCCCTGATGTTTTTCACGTAAAGTGAGCCTGTAGTGGCCGCAGGCCGTTAGATGATGGCGAGCTCGGTTTTCGGATCGAATATATGCATGTTGGCCATGTTGATATTGAATTCGATGGGAGCGCCGGGCACAGCCTTTGTACGCGGATCGACGCGAGCAATGAACTGTTTGCCACCCGTCAAACCGTAGATGAAGATTTCATTACCCATGAGCTCGGTGACATCGATATCCGCCTGAAGGCGAGCAGGGATCACACCCGGAGGCGTGAAGTCGGCGGAGTGAATATCTTCGGGACGAATGCCGAAAATGACCTGCTGTCCTTTGTATTTTCGCAAGGCCTCGACTTTGTCTTGAGGAATCTCCAGGCGGAAGGAACCACCATCGACAAACATCTTGCCGCTATCCGGTTGTTCGACCAGGGTAACATCGAAGAAGTTCATGCTAGGACTGCCGATAAAACCTGCCACAAATACGTTACCGGGATGATCGTACAACGTCTGGGGGGTGTCCACCTGTTGAAGAATACCGTCTTTGAGGACGGCGATACGCGAAGCCATGGTCATAGCTTCGACCTGATCGTGCGTCACATAAATGAAGGTGGTCCCCAGTTGCTGGTGTAGACGGGAGATGTTGGCACGCGTCTCGACACGCAACTTAGCATCGAGGTTGGAAAGAGGCTCGTCGAGAAGGAAGACCTGGGGGTTCCGGACGATGGCACGCCCTACCGCCACACGCTGCCGTTGGCCACCAGAGAGCGCCTTCGGCTTGCGGTCCAGCAATTCAGAGATACCGAGAAGTTCGGCTGCTTCTTTGACTTTCTTATCGATTTCTGCCTTGGGCACTTTGCGTAATTTCAGACCAAACGCCATGTTGTCGTAAACGCTCATGTGCGGATACAAGGCGTAAGATTGAAACACCATGGCGATATCGCGGTCTTTTGGCGGCACATCATTGACAATACGATCACCAATACGAATAACGCCTTCGGTGATTTCCTCGAGCCCGGCTAACAACCGTAATGAGGTTGATTTACCACAACCAGAAGGCCCGACGAAAACCATAAATTCTTTGTCCTTGACCTCCAGAGTCAGATCATTGACTGCGGTGACGTCACCCCAGCGCTTGTACACGTGTTCGTAGGTAACACTGGCCATGAATAGTACTCCTTAGTAGTAAGGTAGATGCATCGCTTATCAGCAGAACTGTTCGGTCGCACGGACGAGGGTTGGATGCCGGAGTGCAGGGTTACTAGCTCTGACACTACCGTGGCCTTTGCATCCCTAACAATCTCGCCTGCGGGCATTACCGCCAAAACCGTCTGACAAGCCACGCAGATGAAGTTAAGCAGATTATGGGTTCGGGCGTAGAAAACAGAAACATCGGATTACGACGTGAACAGCACCGCCCGAAACAATGCCTGTTCCCCAAGACTGAATTATTCGGTCAATAGGCATCCTCCTGTTAACTAAAATAGTTGCTAAGATCGGTGACGTGAAAAATTATAGCTTCATTGCCCAGAATGGGCAAATCACCTGGAAGCGCATTCTGCCTTAGCAAACAGGCGGACAAGGCAGATTCGTCTTTGCGGGCGAGCAATTCCCCAAAAATACCTTGTCAGATAGCGCCTCCGTCCTGAAGCAATAGCCGCGGCAAGGACGTACCCTCTGCGGAATTCCTCACCCTGCGGATATTCCCTGCTGTAATGCTTCTGGGGGAATTGGAGAATACTGCCTGGCTGGTGGGGCGTTTCAATTTAGGGGCAAATTATTACCGAAGGGAATTCGGTTGCGAGATGGGTTGCCCCCCTCTAACCTCCCCCCGAGCAAGCTCAGGGGGGAGGCAATCCTGGGTTGTATGAAATTTCTGTTTTGTAGAGTAAGAACACCCTTCCCTGAAACCAAGCGTAGTAAGGATCGGGGGAAGCCATGGGGAGAGAAAAACGTCGACACAGGTCGCCAGCCTGCCCCCATTTTGAACCGCACCCCGGTTAATAGGCGAATTGACAAAGGCCAGTTTATCTGCTAAAAAATCAGTAGCTATTGGTTACGCTGCTTTTATTCGGTGAACAAACTGCATAAAAGCTCATATTGGTGTGTTATAAAGCGAGGTGACTGCCCATGCAACAAAAAGAGCCAAATCGCGCCACCGGCCGGCGGGCATATCAAGAAATCCCCGGCAAAAACCGGCGTGTTCGCCGGTCAATTAATAGTTAGCGCTGGTTATCCCGCCAGCGTTTCCGACTCTCTTTTAGCGTCATGGAGGTGAATATGAAGCAACGACTATGATGCTTGTGTATAGTAATCTCAATATCAACACTCTTAGTAGGAGACATTCCAATGAATAAAAAAACTTTCGGTATAGTGCTAATACTAGTGAGCATCGTTTCACTATTTGTTTTGAGCGTTTCTGCACAGGACATTTTACCTAATCTCCCACCACCGCCATCTCCAGATGCCTCTAAATTACGTGGAGCGTTGGGCGCCACGCGCACGCCTTCCCCCCTAATGTTCGCCCCTGATGATAAAGTGGGACCAACAGTCACTCCGCTTCCCTTCAAGCAGGTGATCGATGTTAATCCTAATACCGCAGTTGAGGACGAGATAACTATAATCATACGAAAAGAAAATGGTGACTTTTTAGAGGTGTTTGCATCCCCAAATCAATTCCGAGATGGCGAACTACTTCCTCAATTGAGTCGATTGTATCCTAAATTGGGATTGACATCAGCGGATAAAATTTTCGACATCGCCCCACCTGCAAGTCTGATGGGAAAAAGGCCGCCAGTACCACCAAATAAACCATAAACAAGGCGGCCTTCTACCTTCGTCATAAGCGATGAATTTAATGGGGTTATGCCCCCCAGAAATCTAACTGAACCTGAATTGACAAACATCAGGTTGATCAGAAAGGAGAATAAATGATGAAGTACACACAACGAATTCCTACAGTATTAGCTTTTACAATATTCATGTTTTTGATCCTTGTTTCGACAGCCTTGGCTAGTGGGAACGACTTTGTTGTGACAAAACTTAGAACAGATCTTGCCTATGTAACGACTGGTCAGTATCTTGATTACCGACACTACATCTATGATGTTTCAGCCCCCAGCAGTCCTATGTACAGTAGTTATACGACGGGGTGGTTTTCTGTAGACCTACATCAATATAATGGCACACTCTATTCTGCACAATTCACACAGGTAGGAATAATTACAGAAAATAACCAAGCACGGTGGTTTGTATATTCGGAAGCAGGTGTTGAATGCCTTCAGGGTACTGCTTACTGGGGTAACTTCGGTTGTTTGGGTAGCTATGGACAATTCGGCATAACTCCAGGCAATAACAAGTGGACAGTGGTCGAGGCTGTAACGTATAATGGGCAATCATGGTGGATACTCAGGGTCTACGATACGCAAGGTTTTGCCCATGATGTCGCGAAAGTTCTTAGTGGAAGTAAACAAATATTTAGAGCTGATGCAAATTCCGAAGAGGCGTATACAGTTACGAACGACCCACATGTTCAAATGAATTTCTACCATTATCATCCTGAGTATTGGGATTATGGAATAAACGGGTTCCATTTATGGCCCGGGGTAGAAACTGGCGATCCACAGCATAATATTCTGTACACAGCTCCTTCGGGTATTTGTCCCACCTGGTATGGTGCTACAACTATGATTCAAAACAATCCACATCTGTGGAGGGATCATTCTGGAGGTCAAACGTGCTATAAAGATCCTCTTTTCTGAAGTGATGAGCTGTCAACGACAATTAGAAATACCCATGGTTGAAGGGTGGTAAAAGTGGGGGGGAGTGGCTGTTTCTGCCAGAGCCGTCCCGCTAAGCAAGCGTCGTTGCGGAGTCAAGCCCTGTCAAGGGTGGGTTGTGTTTGACCCCTTGACAGGGCGCAGCCGAAGCAACAAAATGCGGCGAACGGGAGGGCGGAGGCTGATGCAGCCACGCTGTTTCTGTGGGTGAGTCTTGTGTCAATCTAATTTGTTCGCCTCCTTTTGCCGTAAGGCGGCTTGCTCGGCGCGATGGCTGGTCATCGCACCATTAGCGCTTCTTTTCTTTTCAAAATCAGGTAATAAATTGTTGGCGGCTCATGCTGCTTTGGCCTGATGAGAGCGGTTTTCGGGCCTGAGGCAAAGAAATATCCGCCGCCAATTTAACAATCGCAAAAGTGCAGCGGTCGGTCTGCGGGCTTGCGTGCGCGGGCGTAGGCATCATGCGCCTGCGGGCACGTGGAGCACGCTCGGGCGTAGGGCGCAAGCGGAAGGAGCGCCCACGCGGCAAAGAAAGTCAGCCACGGCGCAGCGTCGGGCAGGTTTGTCTTGTCAGCAACGTTGCGAAGCAGTTTGGCCCGGTCTGCGGCGGCGTCTTTGCTGCAAACCAGCCTCAGTTTGCCGCCAAATTCGCCAAAGCTCGGCGCGGCAAGTCCCGCTCGGGGCAGCGAAGAAAGTCAGCCGCCTTGTCTCTGCTCAGCGGGCGTGTCTCGTTGGGCAACGGGCGAGACGCTGATGGACGTTGACCCGAAAGCCAGGTTGTCAGCGGCTGCCGCCGGGTCGTTGCCCCAGGCCCGGGTTTGCCCCACCGCTCGGGTGAGCGCAGAAAGTCAGCGGGCGTGGGCCTGCTGGCATGGCGGTCTCGTCAGCCACGTTGCGAAGCTGCCTGGCCCCGTCTGCAAGCAGGTTTCTGCTGCAAATTTGCTCGGGCGTGCAGCTAAATTCACCTCACGCAAAGTCGCCAAGCCGCAAAGTCCTACAAAGCAAAGAAAGGTTGCAAATCTGACGCTGACAAACCAAAAATCCGCGTTCGTCCGCGGCCATCCGCGTCCCATTTTCATTCACTGCCTGGCGTTTTTGCCACGGCGTCTCGTTCACAACCCATTTTTCACCCCATTTTTTCGTCCAGCGCTGGGTCTACGCCCATGCAGGGGGCTAACATCTGCGCTCAGCGGGACGGGCTAATCGCCCGCGGTGGAAGCAGCGCGATTCGGAAGTGGGCGTTGTGTCCGGCTTTGCAAGTTGGCCCGTGCACCCCGCCCGCCCCTGGCGCTGGTCGTTAGCGCTTTTCGTATTATCATCCGCCATACACCAAACGTAACAAATGCTCCGTCAACTCTCGACTGGAGGTAGATAATGGATAGAAAAACACTCAGTCATCTTTTTGCATTGGCCGGAGTAGCCACCATTGTAGTCGCGTTTGTCTTCCTCTTACGTGGGCAGTCGCCACCAATAGTGACTCAGCTTGATTCACCGTTACCGACACCAACCCCGCAACCTCGATTACCAACGCCAACGGTGAAACCAACCTTTGAGCCTACCGCTATGCCATCTCCCACTCCGCTACCGCCTATCGCCTGGGAGCCACTGCCGCCGTGCCGCAACCTGCCCGACGACATTCATACATGGCGTGCAATGCTAATGGAGGCAGAACAGGATCCGAAAGCTGCTGCTCAAGTTGAGTCTTACTGGCGACAAGTAAGGTTGATGTCGCCAACATTGGCTAATATCACCCCCCAAGAATTGTCTTCTCTGCTGGACGTGCCGGACACAGCACGAGACGCAAATATGATTCGACGAGAGCTCGCAGTTCTGTGGCTAAATGTCATGAGCGGGCGCTTGAATCTGGCGACAGAGGTGCATTTCCCGACATTATTGGACATCAAAACGGTCCAAGATTTAATCAAAGGTTTTGAGCAGGCGCTAAAGAAGAACCAGCCTCCCGGGAAACTTTTGGGGGCGAGCAAGATGCTACAGGCACGAGAAGGAATTAGCCGCTCTGTATGTTTTCGGTTGGTTTGGCTTCAGATCGGGAACACTATCAAGCGCAGCATTTGGATAGATGAAAACCTTCAACAAACACCAATAGTACGCCACAATCAGGATATCGAGTTTCCATGGGTCATGGGAAACGTAGTGCCATCACCAAATCACCGTTTACTTGCCGTCGAAACTGGTGCGTATGAAAGCGGCGGTCCAATTCTATTATTCGATGTAGAAACTGGTGAGGTGAAAAATCTCAATCAGATGATTGCACCTGAAGCACTCATCCAGATACCGATAGTAACGCCACAATCAGAAGAGGAGGGCTGGTATGTGATTGGGTGGCATCCCAATAGCAGTCAATTATTGATTGGAGCGGATGGCTTGGGATCAGTGTTTTGGGTAAATCTTGATGACAACACTTTTTCACATATTCCATTAGAGGATACAGGAGGTGTGGCAGATCGTCAATTCATCGATTTGGCACCAAATGGGTTGGGCTTTGCTTACGTAACCGGGTTCCTGGATGGTATGAATCAGCGGATAGATTATGTCGATCTCAAAACTCACGAATCAAGAATACTAGTCAGCATTACGAAACAAGGGGAGAATCTGTACTATCCGCGATTCGCTCCGTCCGGGGATTCACTATTGTACCTAATTGGAATTCCTTACCCAAGCGATGAGCAAGTACTGGCCGTGCTTGATTTTGATTCAAGCGAAATCGAAATGTTGCTTACTGGGGATATGGATATCCAGGAACCTGTTTGGTCCCCCGATGAACAAAGCATAGTCCTCTTTTTGAAGGACCCCAGCAATCAAGCTATTTCACTCCGCTCTGTTGGGCAGATTTGGCAAGGCAATCTCTGGAGTGTATCACCCCAAACCAGAATGATACAGCAAGTGACCTTTGTTAATGGCGCTGCATTTAAGCCTGTTTGGACTCCAGATAGCCGCAGATTAGCATTTCTAACACATGATGGCAGTATTGGTTTGGTTTCTCTGAATAACACAGATACTTTCTGGGAAATTGCAGAGTATCCATCCGAGTGGCCCTCATTCACATCAATGTACTTTGAACCGTAAAGCTGTGGAGGTGTCCATGAGAATTCGCAGAACACACTTGCTCCAGGTCGTAATAATGACCTTGAGCATCCTGGTTTTCGTTAGCGCTGTATCAGCCTTGCATTCAGAATCATCAAAAACTAAGAGGATTGAGTCCCAAGTTTTGACTCCCACACCGGTTTTCCGTCGTGTTCAAATTGTTTTAGACACGGAAATCTCGGCCTTGTTTGATCATCAGGTTGGAAGTGGTGATATCTTGTTCTATGATGGCCGCAGTAGCCCATCAGGTAATGGCTTCTATTTCACATGCCCAATAGGTGGAGCGTGGATTGGTTGCCTTAGCCCTGCATCGAATGAATCGAGTTGCCCAAATTCTCACGAATTGTGGTATGATGGTCACAAGGGTGTTGATTATGAGTATGAGGACAACTGGCATACTGGTGGGACTTGCGATCGCGATCGTTTTGCTAATGTCACTCCAGTACCTGTATTCGCGCCAGCCCGGGGTAAAGTTGCACTTGTTCAGACCAACCCACCCGACCAATACAATGGAAACGCAGTTTTTATTAAGCATGACTTGAATGATAACAATAATTTCGATGACGATAAATTCCGCTCAGCATATTTGCATTTCTACTCAATCGAGTCTGTAATAAGACCAGGCGAGATAGTTAGCAAAGGTCAACTGATTGGCTACGGTGGCATGACTGGCCTTGCGTGGACTCCTCATTTACATTTCGAAGTACAGCGAGCAAGCGACATAAATTTTCAAAATAAATGGTCAGTTGATCCTTTCGGATGGCAAGGGGCAGGAAGCGATCCTTGGCCGCACGAAAATCGTTGGTTATGGTACTTACAAACCCATCTGCCAATGATAATTCGGAGTTAACCGCAACTTGATGTTTGAAGATGGCCGATTTTGTTTCCACCCACCCATGCAGCGCTAACATCCACTGCACCGGATCGGGCTACGCCCTCGTGGCCAAGCACGCAGATTCGAAGTGTGAGGCTCGTCAGTTTAGAAAGATGTTGAATTGGCCCGCCCGACCGGTGAGTGTAGTCGTTAGCACTTGGTTCAGTGAGATGCTCGGTGCTGTAGGAAGCGGGCGGCGCAAGGCAAAAGACTGATGCTGCTGGACATCGAAGATGGTCTGAAAGAACGCCCGGACCCGTTAATAATGAAAGTTGGGAGGAGTTGACACGCTCAAATCGTTCTTTTATACTGGTTATATGATATGGCAAGCATCACCTAATTACGCATAGACGAAATCATCTTGACACATGCCGTCTGACGTTCATTGTTCACTTCCTGTCACCACGCTATGAGCCCGACAGTATTTAGAAAAGGTGAGTATAGATTTTTCTTCTTTTCGAGAGAGGAAAACCGTATGCACATTCATGTGCTGTCGGGTAGTGGTGAATCGAAGTTCTGGTTAGAGCCTGAGATTGAACTCGCAAAGAATTATCGTCATTCACGAAAGCAATTGAAAGAGATTGAATCACTAATCGAGGCCCATTACGATGAGCTTATTAGCGCCTGGAAACACTACTTCAACCGTTGAAATTACCAATATTTCTACGCATGGCGTATGGCTATTGACTCATGGCAAAGAGCTTTTTATGCCATACGAAGCATTTCCTTGGTTCAAAGATCAGCCAGTAAAGCACATTATCAATGTTGTTGAAGTTTCTCCTGGCCATTTCTATTGGCCAGATATTGATGTTGACTTGACAGATGAAATGATTGAGCATCCAGAGCGCTTCCCGCTTATCGCAAAAGGATCATAACTTGTGTGAAGTAAGCATATAGTGGTGGCCCAGTGTCGTGGCGACGTTAGCCCGTCAATAACATTGGCCGCAGGCCAGCATCTTCGTCACCCTACCATTTCTCTCAACTCCAGCGGTGCTAACACTGCGCTCAAGGCACGGGCGGAAAAACGAACAACTGTTAACAGCCAACAGACAACGCACAACGACAAACGCGTCATTAGCTTAGCAGCCAGGCAAAAAGCGCCTTGGCCTGTTAACCGCCGAAGTGTCAGGAACGATGGGCTTTCACATAAAATGGGGAAGAACCGGTAAAAGTCAGGAAAACACCGATTTAAGATGTCCTTTGAACACCGACTAAAATATACCTTCACCAAACGCTCACCGGT
>JAADFV010000404.1:0-1000 GCA_013152695.1 Chloroflexota bacterium
TCCTCTACAACATCGAACGTTTTGGCCATGTATGGACGACGGGATACCATTTTGGTAGCGGTGAAGGATTTAGTTCCCCCCTCATTAGTGGCCTCTACGGCCTTCTCTTCAGTCCCTATCGCGGCATTTTTTATCACCAACCCCTGACCTTGCTTGCATTGGCCGGCTTGCCCCTGTTTTGGCGACGGCACCGGCACGAAGCCCTGCTCACCATGAGCGTTAGCCTGCTCTTGCTGCTGGTTTTCGCCAAATGGTGGATATGGTGGGGCGGCTTTGCCTGGGGTCCCCGTTTTCTCATGCCCCTCGCGCCCTATCTTGTTTTGTGGATGCTGCCTTTATTGCAGCAAGGACGTCGCTGGTTGGTGTGGGGATTGGTGGGTCTCTCCACCCTGGTGCAGGCTTTGGCCGTGAGTGCCAACTATGTGCTGTGGGAAATCGAGCTGCGGAGCCTCTACCCCACCGACTGGCGTGACCCCCTGCGCTATGGTGCTCCTGCCACCGTCAATCCCCTGCATAGCCCCGTTTTCGGACAGCTCCGCCTCCTGGCTCGACGACAATGGCATGATGTCCTCGATTTTGCCTGGTTTCAACCCAACGGCGTGCATGTTTGGGTGCCAGTGCTAGGGCTGGGTCTTATGACCTTGGCCGCGACCGTGTTGCTAGCCCTGTGGCGGGAAAAAGCAGTAGGGTGGAAGCTCCCTTTAGCTCTACTCATCGCCCTCATACCTTTTACTTACGCCACCCTTCGCATCGAAGCGCAGGATGCGCGTTATGGGGTGCCTGGTCGTGGTTATCCCGCTATTCTGCAAGAGATCGAGCAAATCGAGCAAGAAGGCGACACCATAGTCACCATCGCCCCCTACCATTACCACATTCCCATGAATCGCTACAACGGCGCCCTTCCCATTCTCGGCTTTGCCCTGCAACAACCGTTGCATCCCCAAACCGAATACCTGCTCGAAAATGCTCTGGCTCAGGGTGGCGGTATCTACCTTGTGAC
>JAADFV010000404.1:1010-3637 GCA_013152695.1 Chloroflexota bacterium
GGCGGGTGTACCCCCTGCCGATGCTGGTAACGGTGTGGAATTGTGGCTGAACAACCACGCCTATCTGGCCGACGACCGCTGGTTCGATGATTTCCGATTGCTCCGTTACGGCACCACTACCGCAGAACAAGCCCTTCGCAGTGGCCAAAATTGGGGCGATCCCCCCATCCTTAGCCTTACACAGGCCTCCGCCTCTGCCCTCACCCTTACTCCCGCCTCCTTCCTCAATCTCGACCTTGTTTGGCGCCTCCACAAAACTAGCCCCGATTACCATTTGTTTATACAATTACTGGCTCCAGATCAAACACCTGTCGCCCAATATGACCACGGTTGGGATACATCCCAATGGCCCGTAGGCCAAACCCGCTCCCTGCGGGCAGCTCTGTGGCTTCCCCCCGAAACAGCTCCAGGCGACTATCAACTCATCCTTGGCTGGTACGACCCCACCACAGGCCAGCGCTTAGCCAGCGCCCAGAGCGACTACGCTGTTCTGGGAACTGTGCAAGTACGCCCTCGTTGATCCCAGACAGAATCCTCCGGCTTCCAGCCTCTCTTTTTCCAGAATACCCATGATCCCTTCTCCATCTCATTCAACACCGCCAGACGATCTCGCCGACATTGCCGCCAAGGTCCGGAGCGGTGAGCGCCTGAGTTATGATGACGGTCTGCGGCTCTTTCATAGCCATGATTTACTCACAATTGGCCAACTGGCCGATTTTGTGAATACACGGCTCAATGGTGGGAAAAACGTTTATTTCAACCAAAATCACCACGTCAATCCCACCAATGTCTGTGCCTTTCATTGCAACTTTTGTTCCTTTGCCCGCAGCAGCGATGAGGCGCCCGGCGCCTACACCTGGACGCCAGCGCAAATTGTCGAGCACATTCGTGGCGACATGCACCCTCGTGTCAGCGAAATTCACATCGTTAGCGGACTTCATCCTGTTCTGGGCTTCGAATACTACGAAGAAGTGCTGCGCGCCCTCAAACAAGCCTATCCCTGGGTACATCTCAAAGCCTTTACTGCCGTCGAAATCGATTTCTTCGCGCAGTTGACCGGCCTCAAGCACGAAACCATCCTGCGACGCTTGATCGAGGCTGGGTTGGGGTCCATGCCCGGAGGTGGGGCTGAGATTTTCCATGAAGACATTCGCCGCAAAATTTGTCCCGAAAAAGCCGATGCCGACACCTGGTTGGATGTTCATCGCCGCGCTCATCGTCTGGGACTGCGTACCAATGCCACGATGCTGTACGGGCATATCGAGGAGTACGAACATCGTGTCGATCACCTCCTGCGTCTGCGCCGCTTGCAGGATGAAACAGGTGGTTTTCAAACCTTCATTCCCCTGCGCTACCATCCCGAAAACAACAATCTGGGGCGGCAGCTCAACTGGACCACAGCCCATGACACCCTCAAAACCATTGCCGTCAGCCGATTGTTGCTCGATAATTTCCCCCACATCAAGGCTTACTGGGTGATGCTCACTCCGCCCATTGCCCAATTGGCTTTACATTTTGGTGCTGACGACATCGATGGCACCGTAGTCGAGGAAAAAATCTCTCATGATGCCGGTGGTACCAGCGAAGAACAGCTCGATAAATTCGATCTTCTGCGCCTGATCAAAGCCGCCGGTAAAACTCCGGTCGAACGCGACACCCTGTACAACATCATCGAAGTCTATGACCAACCTATCGAGCACTACGCCCCTGCCAGCCGTAAAACACGCAGAGGCGAAGTCAAAATCGCCCACGTCGAGCTGAATTAACACCATGCTCACCATCGGCATCATCGACTATCTCAATGTCGAACCCATGTATTATCGCCTGCAAGAACGCCTGGCGGGCCAACCTGTCGCTTTCCGGCGCGGAGTCCCCTCCGAACTCAACCGTGCCCTCGCCCGCGGAGAGATCGACCTGGCCCCTATCAGTGCCATTGCTGCTGCCGAAATGGCCGACGAAGTGGCCATTCTTCCCGACCTTTCCATTGCCACCAACGGTGCCGTGAAAACGGTCTTACTCTTTAGCTGGATGGCCGATCCTCGCGAGTTAGACGATGTCCGTATCGCTTTGTCGAATGAATCCGCAACCTCGGTAGAACTGGTCAAAATACTGGCCAGACATTTCTGGAAAGTTCAACCGCGCTATTCGGTCGAGTCACAAGACCTGGAAAACATGCTGCGGCGCGCCTCGGCAGCCCTACTCATCGGAGACGGGGCTCTGGTCGAATCGGCCCATCGCCGGGCGATTCCGGGTCGAGGTCAACCTCATGCCTTCGATCTGGGCGATGAATGGTTGAAATGGACGGGATTGCCCTTTGTTTTTGCTCTATGGGCTGCACGGAGGCAAGCGCTGCCCTTGATCGACAAACTCGACATCGTCCCGGCCCTGTACGAAAGCAAAGCCGAAGGCCTGGCCCATATCCCGCAAATCGCCCGCGCTTACGCCCCCCGCCTTGGTCTCCCCTTGGGCGTACTCACTAAATATCTTTACGACCTGCGCTACGATCTGACCGAACGTGATCGTGCAGGACTGCTTACCTATTTCCGCCTGGCTCTCCCCAATTTTAAGCCTGACCTCTTGCAATGCTGGCTTCCCGACCGCGGGCTGCGCTCCATCTTTGTCGATAT
>JAADFV010000405.1:0-32235 GCA_013152695.1 Chloroflexota bacterium
GTACCTCCCAGTACTGCTGCCAGAGCCTGCAAAGTCACACGCACGATGTTGTTTTCCGGCTGCTGGGCGGTAAGTGTGGAACCACCGGTCTGTGTGTGGAAACGTAGCATCCACGAGCGTGGTTTCTGGGCACCGAAGTGGTCGCGCATGATCTGGGCCCATAAGCGCCGCGCCGCCCGGAATTTGGCCACCTCTTCAAAGAAATTATTGTGGGCATTGAAGAAAAAGGAAAGCTGACGGGCAAAGGTGTCGATATCAAGACCGGCCGCCAGGGCTGCTCGCACATAAGCCATGCCGTTGGCGAGGGTAAAGGCCACTTCTTGCACTGCTGTGGAACCTGCTTCGCGGATGTGATAGCCACTGATACTGATGGTATTCCAGCGCGGCATATGCTGGCTGCAGTAGCGAAAAAGATCAGTAATCAAGCGCATGGAGTGCTGGGGCGGGTAAATGTAGGTGCCGCGCGCCACATATTCTTTGAGAATGTCGTTTTGCACCGTGCCACGCAATTGGGAGGGTTCCACATTTTGTTTGCGGGCTACACCCAACACCATCGCCAAAAGAATACTGGCGGGGGCATTGATGGTCATGGAGACGGAGACTCGATCGAGAGGAATATCCTCGAGCAATGTCTCCATATCGGCCAAAGAGGAAATGGATACCCCCACCTTTCCTACTTCACCCGCAGCGAGGGGATGATCGGCATCGTAGCCAATTTGCGTGGGTAAATCAAAGGCGACAGAGAGACCGGTCTGTCCTTGTGCCAAGAGGTATTTGAAGCGCTGGTTGGTTTCAGCGGCGGAACCGAATCCGGCATACTGGCGCATGGTCCACAAACGGCCCCGATACATGGTGGGTTGTACGCCCCGCGTAAAGGGATAGTCGCCCGGAAAGCCCAGTTTTTGCAAATATTCGTCGGCTGCAGGCGCGGAAGGCAGATAAAAACGGTCGACAGGAATACCCGAGGGCGTGTGGAAAGATGGTTTACGCTCGGGATAGCGTCGAAGTGTAGGAGCAAGGATAAGTTCTTCCCACCGGGATAAGGCATCGGCCAGCTTGGGCGGGTTTGAATCTGACATAGAGGCCTCGGCTGCAACTTGGCAGGAGTTAGGGAAATGAGGAAAAGCTAATGCAATATCAGCAAGGGAGCGCCTTGATCGACCTGTTCCCCGGCCTGTACATTGATGGCTTTCACAGAGCCGGCACGGGGAGCACGCAACTCATTCTCCATTTTCATCGCTTCGAGAATAAGGACAGGCTGGTTCAGTTCGACTTTTTCACCCTCGCTGACAAGAACACGTACGACAACACCCGGAATCGGTGCTTTGACGGTGACTTCGCCGCTAGGAACGAGCAAATCGGTACGTCGCCCAGCCAAAAGCAGCTGACGTTCGTCCACCACGCGCACATCGAAGGCGTTGCTGCCCAGCATGATACGATAGCCATGCTGGGTCTCTTCGACCACGAGTTCCAGAGAACGGTGATCGACAATGAGGGAATAGAGCCCCAACGGCCCAACCTGGAGGAGATTGGCATCGACAGGTTCGCCATCGAAGGTGATAACGCCGTCATCTTCGATCTCGATTTCGTAGGTTACATCAGCGACTCGTGCTTCGTATTTCATGGTGATTTACGGGTATGTGCTAAGGGGTTGGAGCTCAGAGTAAGGAACGAAGGCCGGTGAGAAGGGCGGAACGGCGCCAGGCGCTTTGGCCATGCTCTATTTCGGCGCCGTGGCTGATATTGATGGCGCGCAGACCGCGTTCATGGCGGAGCATGGCGGCTACAAGTGCCGCAAGTTTTTGCTGCTCTTCGATATCCTGAGTGGCAACGGGGGTGTGAGAATCCAGGAAACTGGTGTCAATTTGACCCCACTGAAAGCGGGGATTGTCCATGAGAGCAAGATGGAAGGGAATGGATGTTTTGATGCCGGCAATCCGATATTCGCTCAGCGCCCGGCGCATACGCAAAATGGCATCGGCCCGGCTTTCACCCCAAACGACGAGTTTGGCAATCATGGGATCATAAAAGAGAGGAACATCAAAGCCTTCGTAAATACCGGATTCGACGCGAATGCCGGGACCGGTGGGTTGGCGCAAGGAAACGACAACTCCGCCCGAAGGCATAAAGTTGTTCTCGGGGTCTTCGGCAGTAATGCGGCATTCGATCGCCCAGCCTTTCATACTGACGTCTTCCTGATGAAAACGCAGGCGACGACCATTGGCGATGGAGATCATTTCCTTGACGATGTCGATGCCGGTCACCATTTCGGTTACAGGGTGTTCCACCTGCAGACGGGTGTTCATTTCCAAAAAGTAGTAGTTCCCATCTTTGTCCATGAGAAATTCTACGGTGCCGGCGGATTGATAGTTGACGGCCTTGGCCGCGGCAACGGCGATGGCACCCATCTCTGCGCGCAACTCGGGAGTGACAGCGACAGAAGGCGCCTCTTCCACCAATTTTTGATGACGCCGCTGAATAGAGCACTCGCGTTCGCCCAAATGAATGACATTGCCGTGGGAGTCGGCTAAAATCTGGATTTCGACATGGCGGGCGGACTCGATCACCTTTTCGAGGTAGACACTGTCGTCGCCAAAGGCGGCCTTGGCTTCACGACGAGCTGCACCCAGGGCTGATTTGAGGTCAGCGGGATCGTGTACGAGACGCATGCCCTTGCCTCCACCACCTGCACTGGCTTTGACCAAGACAGGATAGCCTAAGCGCTCGGCGGCTGCAGCAAGATCACTATCGCTGAGATCTTTGTCTGTGCCCGGTACGAGCGGGACACCGGCCCGCGCCACAGTTTCGCGGGCAGTCGTTTTATCACCCATAGCAGCAATGGCCGCGGGCGTAGGACCGATAAAGGTGATGCCGGCATCGTTACAGGCGGCAGCAAAGGCAGCATTTTCGGCCAAAAAACCATAGCCAGGATGGATGGCGTCGGCCCCAGACTGCTTTGCCACTTCAATCAACACATCCCCACGCAGGTAGCTTTCACGCGCAGGGGAAGGGCCGATGTGGTAAGCTTCATCGGCATAACGAACATGAAGGGCGGTGCGATCGGCGTCGGAGTAAACAGAGACGGTGCGGATGCCACGTTCCTGGCAGGCACGAATGATACGGACGGCGATTTCACCACGGTTGGCAATCAGGATTTTTCGAAACATAGGCTGGATTACCGTGGAGGTAAGGATATGGCTAAGCCACGCACGAGCTCAACGTCGAGGTAAAGCTGGTCGGGGCCCAAAGGGACGGGGGGAAGTGTGCTAAGGGAGATCATCTGGCCAAACTCATGGCCGGGCTGCAAAACAAGACGCCGGATGTCGCTGATGAGGACTTGAACAACCTCGCTCAAGGGTGCTTCGAGGAGTTCAGGCCAGCTCATCCGGAGCGAGGTAAGACCGTAAACCCAGCCGTCTGGCTCCAACCCTGCCGACGATCCTTGCTCAGGCAGCAAGCTAAGCAGCGTAAAGGGAGGATTTGTTGCCAAAAGGGCGTAGTGAAGAGGAAGGTCGGATGAAGGGGGGATAAATGTCTCGCTGATCGGGGCGATGTAGGCGTAATGACTACGATCGATCTGTTGCAGTCTCGCCATTTCTGGCTGAGACCAGGGTGCACACCAGTTTTCTGGATCGTTCTGTGTTCCTGGCGTTACCAAATCGCTGAGAATGACGATTTCATGAATAGAGCCCGCTTCGATACCGAGATACCCCCGTTGCTGGAGGGTGGCGGAATCGAGACGGAGGGTAAGCAATGGCATGAGATGGTGGCAGCGAGACGATTGTTCATCTCGCCGTGAATGGCCGGGCGGGAATGAGGCTCGCCTGAGGGCTAGAGAGGGATATTGCCATGTTTTTTGAAGGGATTGGTGTCGCGTTTGTTACGCAACATCTCCAAGGCATTGATCAGGCGGGGGCGTGTGGTACGGGGCTCGATCACGTCATCGATGAATCCACGCGAAGCGGCCACATAAGGATTGGCAAATTTTTTGCGATAATCAGACACGAGTTGGGCACGTAAGGCGACGGGATCGTCGGCCTCAGCCAGTTGGCGGCGATAGATGATATTGACCGCGCCTTCAGGCCCCATGACAGCGATCTCGGCCGTCGGCCAGGCGAGGACAAGATCACCGCGAATATGTTTGGAATTCATGACGCAGTAAGCACCGCCGTACGCCTTGCGCGTGATCACGGTGATCTTAGGAACGGTGGCTTCGCAATACGCGTAGAGCAATTTAGCGCCGTTGCGAATAATACCGCCATGTTCCTGCGCCACACCTGGCAAGAAACCAGGTACGTCTTCGAAGGTGATGAGGGGAATGTTAAAGGCATCGCAGAAGCGAACGAAACGCCCGCCTTTGATAGCAGCGTCGATATCTAAAACACCGGCCAACACAGAAGGTTGCTGGGCAATAATGCCCACACTGCGCCCACCCAGACGGGCAAACCCCACAATAATGTTCATGGCATAGTTCTCGTGTACCTCTAAGAACTGGCCGTCGTCTACGATACGTTCGATCACTTCGTGCATGTCGTAGGGTTTGTTTGGATGGTCGGGAATGATGGAGTCGAGCTCGGGGTCCTGGCGCAAAAAATCGTCTGTGGTGGGGACGTAAGGAGGGTCTTCGAGATTGTTCTGGGGCAGGTAGGAGAGCAATTGCTGCATCATCAAGATGGCCTCTTCCTCACGTTCGGCCACGAAATGAGCCACGCCGCTCTTGGCAGCATGGGTGAGGGCGCCACCAAGCTCTTCCATGCTTACATCCTCATGTGTGACGGTCTTGACGACTTCGGGACCGGTGACGAACATGTGAGATGTCTCTTTGACCATGCAAATGAAGTCGGTAATGGCGGGAGAATAGACCGCGCCTCCGGCACAGGGCCCCATGATGATGGAGAGTTGAGGAATCACACCTGAAGCCAGGGTGTTGCGTAAAAAGATCTCGGCATAACCGCCCAGGGAGACAACCCCCTCCTGGATTCTTGCCCCGCCCGAGTCGTTGAGCCCGATGATAGGAGCGCCATTACGCATGGCCATTTCCATGACTTTGACGATCTTTTCGGCGTGCGTCTCAGACAATGAACCGCCAAAAACAGTGAAATCCTGAGAAAAAACGTAGACGAGTCGGCCATCGACAGTGCCATAGCCGGTAATAACGCCATCTCCTAAGGGACGATTTTTCTCCAGACCAAAATCATGGCTACGATGGGTGACGAAAGGGTCGAGTTCGCGAAAAGAGCCTTTATCGAGAAGAAGCTCTAATCGTTCGCGGGCAGTGTATTTTCCCTTCTGGTGTTGGCGTTTGATGCGTTCTTCGCCGCCTCCCAGCAGGGATTTTGCTCGCATTTCGTGAAGCTGTTTGATACGTTCCTGATTGTTCATATCCACGCTCGTTAAGGTGGTGTGTGGATGGGTGAGTTGGAAGGGCTCGAGCAGACATCAGGGAATCAGACAAAATACATACCGGGTTGTGAACAGAATGTCTTCTACTGAGACACATTCGCCGTCCCGGGGAATAAGGCATGCAATAAACATTTTATGAAGCCAGCTGAGTATCTGCTGAGCCGTACGGTGAATAATGCGCCCATTATAGTCGATCCTTCCCGCATGCGCACAGTTAGCGAGGGCGCGCTGGCGCCTCAGCGCCGGGAGAAACAAGGCAATGCCCCGCTGTAGCACCTCAGAAAGATATGTGCCCCTGTATTTGCACCGGTTCAGGTGTAAACGCGGTGAAAATCACTGGCAAAGCGAATGATGAGAATGATGGCGGCGCCAACCCCCAGCATAAAAGGTGGGCCGGTCGTCCCCAGGGCCAATAACACCAAAGGAACAAGGGCGGCGACGATCATAACGCTACGAGCCCGGTGCCGGACGAATCGTTGCAGCATAAGAAAAAGGAGAAAAAGAATAGGAACGGCCAGAGGAAAAAACCACAATCCCAAACCCAACCCTGTGGCGATACCCATTCCCCCCTGAAAGCGTGCAAAGGCGGACCAGCAGTGCCCGGCGATGGCCGCCGAACCGGTGAGGGGAATCACCCAGGGATTGGGTATAAGACGCAAGACAAGCCAGACAGCCAGCACACCTTTAATCACATCCCCCGCCCCCGTCAGCAACGCTGGCAGCCAGCCCATCGCCCGCAACATGTTGGAACCGCCAATATGGCCACTACCCAATGAACGGGGATCAGGTCCGTGTAAAACGCGGGCAACCAGTACACCTGTGGGAAACGAGCCGATTAAATAACCGGCCAATACAGCAAAAAGAATATTCCAGATAGTC
The DNA here is from genome assembly GCA_013152695.1 of Chloroflexota bacterium. Next base: position 6,283 of record JAADFV010000405.1, read on the forward strand.
AGTCCGTTCATACAATCACTCGCAAACGTTGAGGAATAAGCGTAATGTCCATTTCTTTGACGTTCAGTCCCACCATCTCACCATCGATCTGGACAGGAAAACCCTGCTCACTGAGAAAATGAACATGCTGGGCGCGTGCCATGGTCACCTTTGGATGGTCAAGATGCCGCCCCTGCATGAATTTAGGAATCATTCTCAGCATGTCCCAACGTGTTGTTTTCTCCACCAAACAGAGGTCCAACAAGCCGTCATCATAGACGGCATTAGGCGTAGCGATGAATCCGCCCCCTACGCGCTTACCGTTGGCCACCAGCCCCATCAATATTTCAAGCTCGAGTTTTTGATCGTCGTAAGTGATGGTAGTCAGAGGATGCCGGTAGTAGATGGCTATCGTTTTGAGCACTGCCACAATGTAGATAGCGAAGCCACGAAGCCGCTTGATTTTATGTGCCTCGACGTTGACACGAGCGTCGAACCCTCCCCCCAGCATATTCACACAATAGCGCGGCTCCGAAATATCTGTTTCGACAATAGCAACATCGATGATACGGGTGCGGCCGTTTTTGATACGTTCGATCGCATCCTCAAGCCCGTTCTCGATCCCCAGTCCCCAGGCAAAATCGTTGCCACTCCCCACAGGCAAGACACCCAGGGTGGCTGATGCAACACCCTCTTCCCCCTCTGCTGCTTTGAGGATACCATTGGCAACTTCGTTTACAGTACCATCACCACCAGCAGCAATGATGGTGCCGGCGCCGTCGCGAGCCGCACTGAAGGCTAGCTCGGTGCCATGACCAGGCCGTTCGGTGAGCAGCACCTGAAAATCAAGACCACTGGTAGCCAGCGACTGCAATCCCAGATCGATCTGATGCTTACTGTCGCCACGATTGGCAAACGGATTGAAAATGACGATTGTAGAAGACATCGGCTTTTCCTTTCATGTGTTGATGACTATCGGATTTATCTTGGTATGAAGACGAAAGAATCACTGTTCTGAAAATAGGATAAAAGGGGAAAAGGGTAAAAGGAGGGCTTTGTTTGGAGACCGGTAAACCAGAAAACCGGGAAACCGGGGGCCGTAAAGGTGACTGTCACCGGTTTTTACCGATTTTCATCAGTTTCGGCGGGCAGCCGGCGGGCAGCCGTTCATGGCATCTGTTCCGAAAATAGAACACAGATTGGTATCAAGCTCGACCAGTAAACCTGAAAACCAGTAGACCCCGAGACCAGGCCGGTTGGAGGCGGCGCCGTCTTTTCCCGGTTTTCCGGTTTACGGGTTTTCCGGGCTACAGATGGTCTATGCGCAGTGCGCAGATTATTTTCATCATGATGGGTGTGCGTAGCGCGCACCGTCGGTCTGTTTAGCGATAGTCAAAATGGAGCGAATGACGATAGACTTCGGAACACCAACTATTGTACATGTGATCGAACGAAAGGTATAATCATCTTGATGCGGATTTGACCTTAAACAGAACGTCTATCTTGTCGCCCTGAAGACCCTGTATCAATTTGGTCGGCGCGGACCAGGTGCGTCGCACCTCAATCAGCGGAATTTTCATGCACCACCGACTAAACAGATACAGTCTCCTCCCTGAAGCAACGCTTGACTACTGCATATAACATTGCCATTATTACAGGAATCAACCGATGAGCACGACGCTACTTCTCGTAAGACACGGCGAAAATGATTGGGTCAAGGAGAACAAATTGGCCGGACGTTTGCCGGGCATTCATCTCAATGACACCGGTCGCATGCAGGCACGAAGGCTGGCTGCACGATTAGCGGATTGGCCTCTAACCTCCATCTATAGTTCGCCCCTGGAACGTTGTCTGGAAACAGCCACCATTATCGCCCGGCCCCACCATCTCCCCATCCAAACCCATACAGGAATCCTCGAAACCGACTACGGTGAATGGCAAGGACAGCCTTATGAGACGCTGATGAAGCGTTCCTTGTGGCCAATTATCGTCAATACCCCCAGTCAAGTTGTTTTTCCCGGGGGCGAAGGCTTCTTGACCATGCAGTACCGGGTTGTCTCCACCTTGCAGGAAATTGCTCGCGCCCATGAAGAAGAGCTGGTGCTGGTATGCACCCACGCCGATCCGATCAAAGCAGCCCTGGCTTATTATGCCGGCGTACACCTCGATCATTTTCAGCGTTTCGTCATCGAGCCGGCATCGCTGAGCCTGGTCCAGCTCAGTCAAAGTGGGCCTCTCATTGTAAGTGTCAATGATACCGGTACCTTTCACCCTCCCTTGGGCTAAAAGTTAATCTCTGCTGATTATGTCCGATTTCCTCTACAATTTCGATCCCGCCGATCACTTTACTGTGGGCACCATCGGCCCGCCAGAACAACAGACCATCATCCTGCAGGCAGGACACGGGATCGAATTCGTCTCGATTCTCTGCCAAAGGGAACAGTTGCTTGCCCTCGGTGAGGGTTTGCTCACCCTACTCGACCAAATCGTCGAATCCTACCACCTCCCGCTCCCCCCACCTGAAAGCGGTCAGGATTTAAGCTTGGTGGGGCCACTCGTACCGGTAGGGAGTGTCAGCCAAATAGGGGCCGGCTACAATGAAGCAGAAGATAACATCATCATCGTCATCCAAATTGCTATTTTGAATGGTGAAACGAAGCAAATCGCACGATTCACCATCGGGCGGGCGCAAGCACAAGCCTTTGCCTACCATGCTCTTGAACTCATCTCTACGCGAAAATCTACCTGCCCAGTTTGTGGTGAACCACTCAATCTTCAGAGGCATGTGTGCCCTGCTACGAACGGCCACGACAAGGCATTCATTCTATAATTTGCTTTTGCTGTTTTTCTTCGGGGGTTGCAGGGGAAGGGTGACGGTGACAAAGGTGCCTTGTCCTTCGGCACTGGTGATGGCAATCTCACCGTGATGCACATCTACAGCTTCTTTGACCAGCGCCAGTCCCAAACCCGTGCCGCGCACACCAGCATCATGCGCCCGTTTAGAACGATAAAACTTGGTAAAAAGGTGGGGAATATCTGCGGCGGGGATACCCAGCCCTTGATCACTAATTTCAAGAAGCAAGGAATCTCCCAACCTTTTAGCGCTCACCCGTACTTCTCCTCCTTCCAAACTAAACTTGATGGCATTACTGATCAGGTTCTTGAGTATGCTTGTGAACATATCACGATGGGCGTAGAGCGGTGGGAGCTGTTCTTCTACCTCCACATTCACGGTCACGCCGCTCTGGCGTGCCTGGACAGCCAGGGCGGACATCGTCTCCTCGATTAAAGCTGCAACTGGCAATTCCTCTACTTGCAGCTCACCCTTGCCAGCTCTAAGCTGTGAGAGGTCTAACAGCGTGTTAATCACCCTGTTCATCCGATCGGCCTCTCGATTGATGATGACGAGGCACTGTTCACTCATGGCCTCATCTACGGCATCGCTCTCGTTAAGCAAGAGGTCGGCATAGCCTTTGATGCTGGCGAGTGGGGTTCGTAACTCATGCGAAACATTGGCCACGATATTGGCCTGCAAACGCGCCACCTCTTTGAGCTTGGTAATATCGGTAAAATTGAAGAGGTAACGATCGAAAATGGGGGTGACGCCGAGAAGAATATCGCGACGGCCACTCCGGCCCAAAAGCGTCGTTTCTGTGGGTGGCAGAGCCTTTCCCGACTTGATGGCACGGCGCAAGGGACTGTTCTCATCCCAGGTGCTCTCAAACATCTGCAACATGGTTTTGCCCACAAGCTCATCGCCGCTATAGCCGGTGATTTTCTCGGCTGCTGGATTCATGTCGACAACTCGCAAGTTGCTGTCGACGACGACAATACCGGTAAATGCCTCTGCCAGTATCACTTTGGTACGCTGTTTCTCCTCGATGGCCATCTGGTAGAGCCAGGCGTTCTGCACAGCAATGGCTGTTTGGTTGGCAAGAGTCGATAAAGTAAGTTGTTCGTCGACCGAATAGGTGGTTTCGGCAAGTTTTTGCCCTACAACCAACACCCCCACAAGCTCGTCCTGGGCAACCAGGGGCACAAATAGGCGAGCATCGAGTATCTCGAAATCACGTCGTTCTCGAGCCCAAAGCGCCTTGAATTCTGGCGCCATTTTCACTTCATCGATGGTGAGAACATTGCCGTTATCGGTCAGTTGCTCGATGATGGGATGGTCAGATCGCCAAACGATATTTGTCTCAGGCGGCAAACCCCGCTGCGCAATGACTTGATATCTGCCTGAGGTCTGATCTCGCAATAACAGGGCTGCTTTGGCGATATGAATCGTGCTCGTAATTTCATCAAGAATCATACTGGCGAGACGATCCAATTCCAAAATCGAGGTAGCGGTGCGGCTCACACGTTGTAGCATGAGATTGGCATCGTATTTCTCGCGGAAAAACAGCTTATCGATCCCCTGTTGTAGCCGGCTCTGAAGTGGCTGCATGACCAAAGCGGCAAGAGCTGCAACGACGATGGAAAGCAGCAGAGTGGGGAATCCAGAGGCAATATCGAAAAGGTTGATCGAAAGAAAGATGACGAGGAAGTAACCCACACCGATGATGACAGTGGGAACTGCGTAAAGCAGACCTTTGCGAACGACTATCCTGATATCCAGCAACTGGTAGCGAAATATGGTGTAGGCGAGGAGCAGGGCATTGACAGCGTTGGCAGCAATATCGAGAGGATAGGCACCCAACCTGGCGCTAATATTCGATACACCTCCCAAAATAATCACCAAGAACCCTAAAAGGACGTAGCGGATGCGGATACGTTCCATGGCATCTCTGCTTTCTCGCAGAGATCTGGCCAAATCCAGACCGGCCACCCCCATGTACACAAAGAAGTAGACCGAAAAAATGTATACAGCAGGCCCAAAGGTAAATTCAATCAAATGCTGCTCTGTGACGTGTACATCTTCAGCCATGTAACCCACGGCTGTGAGCACCAGCAGAATCACATAGCCTATCTCCCCCACATGTAAAAGGCGCTCATGGCGGGGTTCGCCGCAGAAAAACTGGGCAAAACCAAAAAAGGTGAGAGGCATCCCAATCAAACCAGCCAGCATGATCCGGTTCCAAAAAATAGCGTTGTGCGCGTCGAGATACATCAACAAGGCGCCAAAACTCCAAACCATCATACTCAACAAATAAAACGCGAACCAGCGACTCACCCGGCGCGCCAGACCCTCCCGCCAGGTCAGGAAAAGCAAGCTGGTGTAGAGAACTAACGCAATGGCTGGAATCAGCGTCAGACTGGAAAATGTCGGGGGCATCTCATTGGATGACGACTAATTTAGGCGGAAATTTGTCCCAAACGAAGGAGCGTATTGACAATTTCGTCACTCGGATTCATGTGAGGTGGTTTGAGATGGGCCAAATCTGCACCGGCGGCCTGTTTTTCGAGGTAATAAGCACGGAATGTGCCTCTCGGCAGGATGGTCAAACGTAAGGGCCGTACCTCAAGCATGTTGATTAAGTCAGCGTAAAACTGATTATGTTGTTTGAAGCTCTCATTAAGTTGACGCTCTGCTTCGTCTGGAGATACGTCCTCTTTCAGTTCGATGTACAGATGCAGAAAAGATTCTTCCCCATCGTCTTCCTTGCGAACCGTCCAGTCTTCGTAAGGAATCCCAGAGTCGTGAATGGCATGCCATACCATGGGTTCATCCATGAGTCCCGTGAAACCGGCCAGATCGATCAAACCGTCAGCCCGTCCCGAACAAATCATTCCCGGTAAGTTAATACCTGCTTTCTCATCGCGTAGGCTTTCAAATAAGATCAAATCACTCAAACGATAGCGTAAGAAAGGGCCACCATCGAAGCTGGTCATCACCAATTCGTAGCGTTGTCCTGTCTCGACTTCATCTAAGAGGACGGTGGAGGGGTTGTAGGAGGAATCCTCGCGATTCTTCATCCACTCTCGCTCAGGAATGAACTCATAAAAAGCAACATCAGGGAAAAAGTAAAGCCCGCGGCGATTCCAGGCCTGAACGGCAGCGGTGCCGCCCAATTCGGTGGCGGCATAGAGCTCGTAAGGAGTGACTCCCCAATACTCCTCGATAGTTTTCTTATAAAGAGAAGTATCAGTGCCCCCACACATCGCACTCTTGACCGTCCACAAATCTTTGGGCAATAACGGTCTGCCAGCCATGCGGCTGCGAATGAGGGCTCGCGTCAAGCGAAACATGGCCTTGGGATGCAGCAGATAACGAGAAGGTTTCGCGCCACCGCCGCCTTGCGAAAATCGTTCGCCGATTTTCACCAATACGGAGGTAATGGAACCGATGATGTCGATCCCCGTCACCAAAGCCATCTGAAAACTTAGCTCCATCCGTTCCTGAAAAGTGAGCGATTCTGTCTTTTCGAGGGGAGGAACAAAGTGGAATGGAAAGAGCTCGGCGAGGCTAATCAGGGCAATCCCGCTGGAATAAGGCCTGGCGGGCGTATTGTAAAGCAGCACATCGCCTTCCTCGAGCCGTATATCACCGTACCGACGTGCCATCGAGAGGATGACCGCTGCCATGTTTTTTTCACCTGCTTTACGATAGGTTTCTTCGCTATACGGCACCATCTTGAATCGCCCCGAACGCCCCGAAGTGTGAGACCACAAATAGGCCTTGCGCGGAAGCAGATGCTCCTGCTCGTCGGTGAGATAAGGCTCGTAGTCCTGATAGGTGGTTAGGGGCACTTTTTCACGAAATTCCTCCACCGTAGTTGGTAAAGGGCCACCGGCAATAATACGGGCCAACTCTGAGGAAGCAGCCAAATGAAGCTGTTCCAACAATAGACTTTCTTGCACTTTCATGTAAGCCTTCAGGCTGAGGTCTAAGAAGCCACAATACTGTTTCCAGATATCTGCTTTACGCCCTTGGCGAAGCATTTCAACGACTTCAGACGGCATGATAGTATTCTCCTTTGGAAGAGTGGAGGAATTGGGGGGCGAGAAAAAGTAGCCCTAAAGATAGGTCAACCTGAAAGGCACGAAGTCATCAACGAAATCTTTTCTGTGCCGGCACCTCCAGATCTGTCATGTTGTTCGTTCCCATTTTACCGGAGACTTGAGGAGGTTTCAGAGGTAAGGTGACTGTAACACAGGTGCCTTCACCTTCAACACTGTCGATCTCTATTTTACCATGATGCGTATCCACAGCTTCTTTGACCAGTGCTAAACCCAGGCCGGTACCGCGTACTCCGGCATCATGCGCTCGTTTAGAACGGTAAAACTTGGTAAATAGATGAGGAATGTCCTCGGCGGGGATACCGAGGCCATGATCACAGATCTCTAAAACCAGGTGGTCTTCGACGCATTTCGCAACGACCTCCACTTCCCCGCCGTTCACACTGAATTTAATCGCATTTCCGACCAAATTTTTGAGTATGCTCGTCAGCATATCGCGATTGGCATAAATCGGAGGCATTTGTTCATCCATCTCTACACGCACTGTCACACCGCCCTGACGTGCTTGCACAGCCAGGGCGGTGACAGTTTCATTAACCAAAGCGGGAATTGAAAGTTCTTCCATTTGCAGGCCAGCATTTCCCGCTTCAAGCTTCGAGAGGTCTAGGAGTGCGTTGATCACTCTATTCATTCGGTCGGCCTCGTTGTTGATGATCACCAGACACTGCTCTTGCATTGCCTCATCTACGGCGTCACTCTCGTTCAACAACAGGTCGGCATAGCCTTTGATACTGGCCAGAGGCGTACGTAACTCGTGGGACACATTAGCGACGATATTGGCCTGAAGTCGTCCCACCTCCTTGAGTTTGGTAATATCGGTAAAATTGAAGAGATAGCGATCGAAAATAGGTGTAACGGCCAGAAGAATATCGCGGCGTCCATTCCGCCCTAACAGTGTTGTTTCTGTCGGAGGTAGAGCCTCCTCTGACTCGATGGCGCGGCGTAAAGCACTGTTCTCATCCCACATATTTGCAAACAACTGTAAAATAATCTCGCCGATGAGGTCGTCACGATTGTATCCTGTAATTTTCTCGGCTGCCGGGTTCATATCGACAACTCGCAAATTACCATCAACGACGACAATACCGGTAAAGGCCTCTGCCAGTACTACTTCTGTGCGTTGCTTTTCTTCGATTGCCATCTGGTAGAGCCAGGCGTTCTGCACGGCAATAGCAGCTTGATTGGCGAGCGTTGACAGCATGAGCTGCTCATCCAGAGAATACGTCGTCTCGGACAATTTGGGCCCCACCACAAATACGCCGATAAGATTATCCTGCGCCACCAAGGGGACAAATAGCTGTGCCTCCAATAATTTGAGATCGCGATGCTCTTGCGCCCAAAGCGCATTAAACTGCGGCACCATTTCGGCATCGGCTATAGTCAGAACATTCCCATCGAGAGCCAGTTGCACGATAATCGGATGATCATTTCGCAGTACAATTTTCGTATCGGGTGGTAGCCCGCGCTGGGCTATCAACTGATATTGGCCGGTCGCCTGATCGCGCAAAAAAAGTGCTGCTTTGGAAATATGAATCGTACTCGTGATCTCATCCAAAATCATGTTTGCCAGCCGATCCAAGCGCAAAATCGAAGTGGCCGTACGGCTGATCCGTTGTAACATGAGATTGGCATCGTATTTTTCGCGAAAAAATAGCTTATCGATTCCCAACTGCAGTCGCACCTGAAGTGGCTGCATGATCAAAGCGACAAGAGCCGCAACAGCCACAGAAAGCAGCAGCGTCGGAAATCCCGAAGCAATATCGAACAACGTAACGGAAAGGAAAATGATCAGGAAATAGCCGACGCCGATAATGACAGTAGGAACGGTGTAAAGCAGGCCCTTACGAATGACTATCTTGATATCAAGCAGCTGGTAGCGAAAAATAGTGTAGGCCAGGAGTAAGGCATTTATCGCATTAGCGGTAATGTCAATGGGATAGGCGCCTAGCTCTTCGATTGTATTGGTTATACCTCCGATAAGAATAACACTTAGGCCTATAAAAACATAGGTAATGCGGTTACGTTCTACGTAATTCTTGGTTCGGCGTCTTCCTTGTGAAAGATTGAGGGCAGATAGCCCGATGAGAGACAAAAAGTAGATGCCGAAGTAGGGGATGGCCGGACCCAGCGAGAAACTAATCGAACCGCGCTCTGTAATGTGGATGTCACCCGCCAGGTACCCTTTTGCGGCCAAGACCAGAAAGACAAAACACACAATCACCCCGATCTTCAAGATACGATCATAAGCACGTTCCCTGCGAAAAGCGACAACAAAACTGAAAAATGCTAACGGCATCACAACGACGCCTAACATCATGAATCGATTCCAGGTGGAAGCATGGGGCCGATCCAAATACATGAGTAACGCCCCCAAGCTCCACACGATCATACTGATCAGGTATAAAATAAACCTCTGATTTAGTTTATTTTCAATCCCATGGCGCCAGGTAATAAAGAGCAAAAAGCTATATAAAACCAGAGCAATTGCTGGGGCTAAACTAAGTAAGAGGATATCCATCCCATTTCATCCAGGTTATGCCGCTGCGGCACTGAGACGCATCAGCGTATCGATCATCTTGTCTGAAGCGTTCATGTGCGGCGGCTTGAGATGAGCCAGATCAGCGCCTGCTGCCTGCTGTTCTAAATAATAACCGGTAAATGTACCGGGAGACAGCAATGTTACTAACAAAGGTGTCACTTCTAGCATATCCTCCAGGTCAGCATAGAAAGGATTAAGCTTTTTCAGATTATCGTGAACGCTCTTTCTCACTTCTTCTGCACTCACCTCTTCCCGAGGCTCGAGATAAAGATGCAAGAAAGCGCCGTCAGAAGAGACCTCTTTGCGTGCCGTCCATTCTTCGTAGGATATGCCCGTGTCGTGAATGGCACGCCAAATCATGGATTCATCAATCAAACCGGTAAAGCCAGCCAAATCGATCAGACCATCGGACCGTCCTGCGCAATACATCGATGGTAGCTTAATGTTCTCTGCCTCGTTCTCCAAGGAGACGAATCGAATCAAATCGCGCATGCGATATCTCAGGAAAGGTCCACCATGAAGACTCGTGATCACCAACTCGTAGCGTTGATTCAGCTCTACCTCGTCTAATAATACGGTTTTCGGCTCATAAGTGGAATCCTGACGATTCTTGCTCCATTCTTCCTCAGGAATAAACTCGATGAATACGACATCTGGGAAGAAATAAAGACCATCACGGTCCCAGGCTTGCACGGCCGCAACAACGCCAGTTTCGGTCGAAGCATAGAGTTCGTGCGGCGTCACACCCCAATATTCTTTGATCTTCTCTTTGTAAATGGAGGTGTCCGTTCCGCCACAGGTAATGCCTTTTACTGTCCAGATATCTTTGGGAAGCATGGCTCTACCGGCAAGGCGGCTGCGAATAAAGCCACGTGTGAGACGGGTCACCGCTTTGGGATGCAGAATATAGCGTGACAAGCGTGCTCCGCCTGCTCCTTGTGCGAAACGTTCCCCGATTTTTACCAAGACTGATGTGATCGAACCCAGTACATCAATGCCGGTGACCATTGCCTTCTGAAAACTTAGTTCCATGCGTTCCTGAAACGAAAGATCCTCCGTTTCTTCAAGAGAAGGCATAAAATGAAATGGGAAACGTTCGGCAACGCTGAGCAGCGCTACACCACTGGCATAAGGGGCGGCAGGAACATTATAGAGCAAAACATCATTTTCTTCGAGGCGGACATCGCCACGATGGCGGGCCATGGCCAGGATGAATGAGGACATAATGCGGTCACCGGCCTTTTCATAAATCTCCTTGGTGTAGGGAACCATTTTGTAGCCGCCCGAACGGCCAGATGTATGGGCCCAGATATACGTCTCTCTGGGTAACGTATGCTCCTGCCCCTTGGCCATATACGGCTGGTAATCTGTGTATTCGGTCAATGGCACTGTAGTGCGGAACTCATCCAGGCTTAAAGGCGTCTTCTCTTTCATCAAGTCTTTCCCCAGTTCCGATTTGCCCACTTCATGAAGTTGCTCTAAAAGAAGCCGTTCCTGGATAGCCATAAACTCGGGCAGACTCAAGTCAAGGAAGCTACAGTATTGCTTCCAGACATCCTGCTCACGACCCTGACGAAGCATTTCTAAGATTTCAGTTGACATCACGAACTCTCCTTTTTTTGGGGGGATGGAACTATAGAGGGCGAGATAAATAGCCCTGTAGATCGGTCAACCCGAAAAACAGGAAGTTGTCAGTATAATTACTGAGGTAGCGAGACTTCCAGGTTTATCGGATCGTTGATTCCTGGTTGTGCAGATCCAGGCATATTAGGAGGTCGTAAGGGTAAAGTAACGGTAACACAGGTACCCTCACCTTCAACACTATCGATTGTGATCTGGCCATGGTGTACATCCACAGCTTCTTTGACCAGTGCCAGACCCAGGCCTGTTCCACGCACACCGGCATCATGCGCCCGCCGGGAACGATAAAACTTTGTAAACAGATGGGGAATGTCCTCGGCAGGAATACCCAGCCCTTGATCGCTAATCTCCAGAATCAAGTTTTCTTCCGATCTTCGCGCTACCACCCGCACTTCGCCACCATCCACACTAAACTTGATTGCGTTACTGATCAAGTTCTTGAGGATACTTGTAAACATATCGCGGTGTGCATAAATTGGCGGTAGCTCCTCATCCACCTCCACCTTCACCGTCACACCAACCTGACGCGCCTGCACAGCCAGAGCGGCCACAATCTCATCGATAATAGCCCCTACTGACAATTCTTCCATATTCGGCCTCGCCTTGCCCGCCTCCAATTGCGACAGGTCCAACAACGTGTTGATCACGCCGTTCATCCGGTCTGCTTCTCTATTGATGATAACGAGACACTGTTCCCGCATGCCCTCATCGATGGCATCTTTCTCGTTGAGCAAAAGATCAGCATATCCTTTAATGCTGGCTAAAGGCGTTCTCAACTCATGCGAGACATTGGCCACGATATTGGCCTGGAGGCGCCCCACCTCTTTGAGCTTGGTGATGTCGGTAAAATTGAAGAGATAGCGATCGAAAATCGGCGTCACGGCAAGAAGAATGTCTCGCCGCCCATTCCGCCCCAAGAGTGTAGTTTCTGTAGGAGGGAGGGCCTGCCCTTCTTCGATCGCGTGGCGCAAAGCGCTATTCTCGTCCCAAATATTACCAAACATCTGCAGGATATTGTCACCAATGAGTTCCTCGCGACTATAACCGGTAATTTTCTCTGCCGCTGGATTCATCGTCACAACCCGCAAATTGCTATCGACAACAACAATGCCAGTAAACGCTTCTGCCAGGATAACCTCGGTACGTTTCTTTTCCTCGATGGCCATCTGGTAGAGCCAGGCATTCTGCACGGCAATAGCAGCCTGGTTGGCTAGCGTCGACAAAGTGAGTTGCTCATCGGTGGAATAAGTTGTTTCAGAGAGTTTTTGCCCCACTACTAACACCCCTAAGAGCTTATCCTGAGCAATTAAGGGTATAAAAAGCTGAGCATCCAGGAGCTCAAAGTCGCGTCGTTCTTGAGCCCACAGCGCTTTGAATTGAGGCGCCATTTCTACTCTCGTTATGGATAGAATACTCCGGTCGCGCGCGAGTTGCTCGACAATGGGATGATCGTATCGCCACACAATCTTGATGCCCGGAGGAAGCCCCCGCTGGGCAACCAATTGATATTGACCGGTCGCCTGATCGCGCAAAAACAACGCTGCTTTAGCAATATGGATCGTATTCGTGATCTCATCTAAGATCATATCGGCCAGGCGATCCAATTGCAATATCGAGGTGGCCGTACGACTTATCCGTTGCAACATGAGGTTGGCATCGTATTTCTCACGAAAGAACAGTTTGTCAATCCACAGTTGGAGTTGACCCTGCAACGGCTGCATGATCAAGGCAACAAGGGCGGCAACCGCAACAGAAAGCAGCAGGGTAGGAAACCCAGAAGCAATATTGAAAAGTGTAACGGACAGAAAAATAATGAGAAAATAACCAACACCGATGATGACAGTAGGAACAGTGTACAGCAATCCCTTGCGGATGACAATCTTAATATCAAGCAGTTGGTAGCGAAAAATAGTGTAAGATAAGATGACGGCATTTATGGCATTGGCAGTGATGTCAAGGGGGTAGGAGCCTAAGCGTTCGTCAAGATTGGTTAGACTCCCCAAAATAAGCACACTCAGACCTATAAAAACCCAGGTAAAACGGTTGCGCTCAACGTAATCCTTTGTTTTCCTCATTCCCAACGCCAGATTTAGCACCGCCAGCCCAAGATAAAGCGTAAAATAAACGGCAATATAAGGAATTGCAGGGCCAAAAGAAAACTCAATTAGCCCCTGCTCCGATACATGAACATCTCCCGCTACGTACCCTTTTGCCGAGGCAACCAGAAAGATAAGACAGGCGGCGACGCCTATCTGCGTAAAACGATGGTAGCCATGGTCTCCGCGGAAGGCCTGAACAAAACCGAAAAAAGCAATCGGCATCGATACGATGCCCATCACCATGATCCTATTCCAAAGTGGAGCCCGGGAGCGATCGAGATACATCATCAATGCTCCCAGGCTCCAAACAACCATACTCAGCAGGTAAAAGATAAACCTCTGATTCAGTCTCTTCTCGATTCCATGTCTCCATGTAATAACCAGAAGGAAGCTATAGAGAATCAGGGCAGCAATAGGTGCTGAACTAAGAAGAAGGATATGCATCCTCATCCACCTGCAATCAATCGACTCTGTTGCTAAGTCGTAGGAGATCGTTGATTATTTTATCTGATGCATTCATGTGAGGTGGCTTGAGATGAGCAAGATCGGCCCCTTCAGCCTGACGTTCAAGATAAAATGCAGTAAATGAGCCTTTCGACAATATCGTTACCTTGAGTGGCACAATCTCTAACATGTCTTCCAGATCTGCATAGAACGGATTGATTTGTTTGAGGGTTTCGTGCACACGTTCTTTGACCTCATCCTCATCCAGCTCTTCTCTTAGCTCGATATACAAATGAAGCATCGCATCATTATCGATGATTTCTTTGCGTACTGTCCATTCTTCGTAAGACATGCCTGTTTCGTGAATAGCACGCCAAATCATAGATTCATCGATCAAACCGGTGAAACCAGCCAGATCGATCAATCCATCCGACCGCCCCGCGCAATACATCGCCGGTAATTTAATATTCCCTGCCTTGTTCTCCAAAGAGACAAACTGAATCAAATCTCTCATGCGATATCTCAGGAAAGGTCCGCCGTGAAGACTCGTGATCACCAGTTCATAACGTTGATTTAGGTCTACTTCGTCTAATAAGACAGTTTTCGGTTCGTAGGATGGATCCTTACGATCCTTTCTCCATTCATCCTCTGGAATAAATTCAACAAAAACCACGTCGGGGAAGAAATAAATACCGTCACGATTCCATGACTCGGTAGCGGCAACCACACCCACTTCTGTAGCGCCATAGAGTTCATGAGGTCTTATGCCCCAGTATTCAGTAATGATATCTTTATAAACAGAAGTATCTGTTCCCCCGCAGGTAATGCCCTTCACCGTCCAAATATCTTTGGGAAGCATCGCTCTGCCTGCCATACGGCTACGAATCAATCCTCGAGACAAACGGACGACAGATTTTGGGTGGAGGGCAAAGCGAGAGATTTTGGCCCCACCAGCACCTGCAGCAAACCGTTCACCAATTTTGACTAAAACAGAGGTAATCGATCCCATGGCATCAATACCGGTAATCATTGCCCTCTGGAAACTCAACTCCATCCGTTCTTGGAATGTCAAGTCTGCCGTCTCTTCCAACGAGGGAAGAAAATGAAAGGGAAACTCTTCGGCCAAACTTAACATACCGAGACCGCTCGCATAAGGTGGAGGCGGTGTATTATACAAAAAAACATCATTTTCTCTCAGACGAACATCGCCCCGGTGGCGTGCCATAGAGAGGATCAAAGTCGACATGATCCGTTCGCCTGTTTTTTTGAACATCTCCTTGCTGTAAGGAACCATTTTGAAGCCGCCTGATCGCCCCGATGTATGGGCCCACATATATGGTTTTCGCGGCAGTTTGTGTAGTTGATCCTCCTGCATATAAGAAGCGTAGTCTGCATATTCGGTTAAGGGAACCAACTCTCGGTATTCATCCAGGCTGGTCGGTGTTTTTCCATGCATTAACTCCTTGCCTAATTCAGATTTACCTACTTCCTGTAGTTGTTCCAGGAGCAGACGTTCTTGAATACGCATGAATTCAGGTAGTTCAAGATCGAGAAAACCGCAATATTGTTGCCAAATTTCCTCAGTGCGATCTTGTTTCAGCAGTTGAACAATTTCCATGATCAGTACCTCCTCTGTATCAAGGGTGAGTGGAGCGGAATCGACAGTGTAGTTTATCGGTGCGGATGCACGATTGATACGATACCTGAAACATAGTATGTTATTAAGAACCGTCTGCAACGGCCTTCAATATCAGCCCTCCCGGATAAATGCGTCGCAGCGCCGCAATTTCTCTCACATCGCTGGTGCGAAATCCCAACGATTGAACCAGTTGCTTCCACTCATCGGTGGTCAAAACATTCTTGAACGCCTCCAGCTCTGCTTCAGCCCTTGTATCACTCATATTCAGACCCTGTGCCTGGATTCCTTTCCCCTTGTTTCTGGCTGCAGACCAGCGTAGTTTCCAACCATAAAAAGTGATAAGCCCCTTCAGTAAAACCAGCCCCAAAGGTGATCGCCAGAAAGAGGTGGCCCTCACATCTGCCATGATAAATGTCCCCCCCGGCTTTAGCACTCGCTTCACCTCACTCATGAGCCGCTTTACATCCATATGGTGCGTACCAAGACCGCAGACAATCACATCAAAAACATGATCTCGCACAGGCATTTCCATACCGGAGCCACAGATCAATAAAGGCGACCTGGCCAGATTCTTCTCTCTTATCTTTTTCTG
Organism: Chloroflexota bacterium; assembly: GCA_013152695.1. The sequence goes on from JAADFV010000405.1 coordinate 22,173, forward strand.
AGCTTTGGCAAGCATCGAGGGTGTAATATCCAATCCAACAATTTTGATTTTTGAATCGAACTTATCTACCAGTTTCATAGGAATAACTGCTGTTCCCGTTGCGATATCTAAAACCACATCACCCTCACGAATATCGATCATTTTCAATAGCCGGTCCATAAACTCATAATAACCTACTCCCCAAAATAACCGTAACTCATAATCCACTGATTCTTCGTACGTCGATGACAGCTCGGTAAACGCATCGATTACAACATTGGTTTCATCCATCATGTTCTCCCGACAGTTTTGTCAAGTAGCGTAAGGGTGAGAAGTATAAAAATGTGGAGTAAAGTGGCTGAAAAAGCAACGTCGAAAAACGTCGCTGCAAGTATATCACATTTACTTTACATTGCTAAGTACTACTTCAGGGGTTTTAGCCCGTGATTCTTCACAATTTCTGAACCATTATAACCAGTCCAAGACGTAAAATTGAAGCAAACTGCCTATTTTAGAGCCACCCACACCTCCTTTCCGCCCCTTTTTGCGAAGAGTCTGTTATAATAACTGCATCCGGCAACAATATGGTAAATCAAGCAGGATAACCGCCATCAAGGCGATTTCCCTGCACTTTATCTCATAACCCCTGCCTTGCCATTCCCATGCCTCAAACTATTCTTATCGTTGATGACGCGCCCCATATCCGCACCCTCGTTAGTAGTTACCTTGAACAAGAGGGTTTTCACACACAAACCGCGGCCAATGGCAAGCAAGCCTTGGCCCAGGCAGAAGCCGCGCCCCCGGATCTCATCCTCCTCGACATTATGATGCCAGAAATGGGCGGCTATGAATTCATGCAGGCCTACACATCCCGGCATGATACCCCTATCATCTTGCTTACAGCCCGTGTCGAAGAAACTGATAAAGTAATGGGGTTGGAATTGGGCGCCGATGACTACATAACCAAGCCCTTTAGCATGCGCGAGCTTAGCGCACGCGTCAAAGCTGTCTTGCGGCGCTTTGACAAGGCCCAGGGTAAATCCCATTTACTCCAACACGAAGACCTGATCCTGGATCGCAAGGCGCGCTCTGTCATGCGCGCGGGAAAACGTGTCGACCTGACCCCCACCGAATTCGGTTTACTCGAGGCATTGATGCTCCAACCAGGCCGTGCTCTCACCCGCCTGGAGCTCCTTAATCACATTCAAGGCAATAGCTACGAAGGTTACGAACGTACCATCGACGTTCATATCCGTAACTTGCGCACAAAAATCGAGCCGGACCCCCACCAACCACGTTACATCGAGACCGTTTACGGTGTCGGCTATCGTTTTTCACCTGACAACTGAATTCGATCATGCGTTCCCTTGCCTTCAAACTAACCCTCGCCTTTCTTCTCGTGGCGCTGATCGGTGCGATTCTTGTCGCCGGCTTTGTTGGTCTTAGAACCCAAAAAGCGTTCAACCGCTTTGTTCTCAACCGCTTTCAGGCAGATCTGGTAGCCACGCTCACCGATTATTACGAGCGGAACGGGAGCTGGAAAAACATAAACGGCCTCATCACCCACAATATCGAACTGCGCCGGCGGATGCCCCGAGACCTGCCCACGCCCTTCATCCTCACCGATGCCCAGGGCCGCGTCATCATCGGCAATGCCATGTATCGTCCCGGTGAGCGTCTATCTGCCCGTGAACGAGGAAGAACCATACCGATCATAGTCAATGACAAAACGGTAGGTCGAGTGCTGTTTACAGAGGGGGCATGGATGGTGCGTTTGCCAGAATCGTTGGAATCACAGTTCCTCAAACAAGTGCGCCTGGCCACCATCTGGGGGGCGTTAGGAGCAACGATCGTCGCCTTACTGTTAGGCGCCTTACTCGCTTACAACATCACCCGCCCTGTACGCGAATTGACGATGGCAACCCACATGATTACGAAGGGCGATCTGGGCTATCAGGTCGATATCCACACCCACGATGAATTGGAAGACCTGGCCAATGCCTTCAACCAGATGAGCCGAGAATTGGCGCGCGCCAGCAAGGTCCGCCGCCAGATGACCGCCGACATCGCTCATGATCTCCGCACCCCCCTCAGCGTCATTCTCGGCTATGCCGAAGCTTTGCACGACGGGAAACTTGCCGGTTCACCCGAAACTTACGCGATTTTGCATAGCGAAGCCTTGCACCTTCAACATCTTATCGAAGACTTACGCACCCTTTCTCTGGCAGACGCCGGTGAGCTCAGCCTGGACTTTCAAGCCACCGAGCTCCGTCCCCTGCTCGAGCGCACGGCTGCTGCCTACGCAGCGAAGGCACAAGAGCAAGGAATTAGCATCCAGGTAAGCGTCTCCCCACACATCCCTCCCGTCCAGCTCGACCCCGAGCGCATGATGCAGGTATTGGGGAACTTAGTTAGCAATGCCCTGCGCTACACGCCGGCAGGGGGAATCATCAATTTATCGGCGGAAGAGGACAACCAGCACATCATCCTGCGAGTGCAAGACACCGGGACAGGCATTGCCCCCGAATCATTACCCTACGTGTTTGAACGCTTTTACCGGGAAGACCCCAGTCGTCGTGTGGGAGAAGGAGAATCAGGGTTGGGCTTAGCCATTGCCAAGTCGATTGTAGAACTCCATGGCGGAGAGATCAACGTAACAAGCCAGTTAGGGCACGGTACGACATTCGAGATCAAAATCCCAAAAAACCAGGTGATACATACCCCTTCATCCGCATAAAACCACACGAAAGCAATTGTGCCATGGTCAATGACATCTGTATTGATGCCATAAAAGAGAACTCCCGACGGGCTTCCGTCGGGAGTCTCTCCACACACACATTGAAAGGAGGTGCACCGATGAGAGGTGCTACGTTCAGGGAGGTGACACATTCACAGTAAAGCACATTTTTCACAACTAAGGTATGATCTAGGTCATATCAGCTCATTTTTTTAGACAAAATCTTCCCGTTCCTCAAAACAAAAGCATTTACCAGGAGAGTACCCCATGGACCCCACTGACCTTTCTTCACAAACACAAGTCTATCTTTCTGCACTAATTGAACAGACACTGCTCTTTCTGCCCAAACTCGTTGCCTCTTTGGTGATCTTCGTTGTTGCCATGTACATGTCGCGGTGGGTAGCGCGACTGATCCGGCGCACAGCGCAACAACGCAATGCCGATCCCGAACTCATTGAGCTTCTCAGCCGCGTGGGGCAGTGGACTGTGATCGTCGTGGGCACATTGTGGGCTCTCGAAACCGTCGATCGCAACGTTACCGGCTTTATTGCCGGTTTGGGGATCGTTGGGTTCACCATTGGTTTTGCCATGCAGGACGTTGCCAAGAACTTTATTGCTGGCATCTTATTGCTCCTCCAGCAGCCCTTTGACGTAGGAGATTCCATCGAAGTCAATGGCTATTCCGGCAAGGTCCTCGACGTCGATATTCGTGCCACAAAACTGAGAACATTCAACGGCCTCCATGTCCTTATTCCCAACGCCGACGTCTACGTTAACCCGATTACCAACTACACTCGGGCAAGCGAACGCCGCCTCACCCTCGAAGTCGGTGTTGCCTACGATTCTGACCTGAAACAGGTCACGCAAACTGCCTTGGAGGCGATTTCCACCCTACCCGGCCTCAAAGACGATCCACCGCCGCAGGTCGTCTTTAAGCAATTTGCCGATAGCTCGATCAACTTCACCCTTTATTACTGGATTGATCTTGCCCAAACAGGCTACTTCGATGCCCAAGACCAGGGCGTGAAACTGATCCACGAAGCTTTTGCCAAGGCCAACATCGAGATTCCCTACCCCATCCGTACTGTTATTCGCACCTGAGGGACGGCGCAATGGCCGCCCCTCAGTCCGTTCTGTTACTTCAAGCTCTGCCGTACAGCCTCGAGTTGGCCGTATGAGAGTAGTTTTTTGCTTTTATGCACGATAAAGTTGGCATATTCATCGATGAGAATCTTGCCGGGCTTACGGAAATCAAACACCTCGGGGTGATCGCGGAAGAATTCGCGATGTACCCGCGTCCACACCAGGCGCCCATCGGTGTCGATATTGACTTTGGTGACACCGAGGGGCACCGCTTTAGCAAAATCATCTTCATTCACACCCTTGGCCGAGGGATCCAAGGCCCCACCCGCGGCATTGATGCGTTCCACCTCACTGCGAGGCACGCTACTCGAGCCATGCATCACCAAGGGAAAGCCGGGTAATCGTTCCTGAATGGCGGCAAGACGGTCGAGATGGAGTTTGGCCTCGCCCTTGAATTTATAAGCGCCATGACTGGTGCCAATGGCTACAGCCAAGGAATCACAGCCCGTGCGTTCTACGAACTCCTTGGCATCATCTGGATCTGTAAGCCTGGCATCTTTTTCATCGAGGGCGACATCCTCTTCGACCCCACCCAACATACCGAGCTCCGCCTCGACACTCACCCCTTTGGCATGGGCGCGTTCCACCACACGCTTTGTGATGGCAATGTTCTCTTCGAAGGGAAAGTGGGAAGCATCAATCATCACCGACGAATAAAATCCAGAGTCGATACAATCATAGCAAGTCTGTTCGTCCCCATGATCGAGATGCACGGCAAAAATGAGATCAGGGTACATTTGCTCGGCGGCACGCAGGATCGCTTCGAGCATGATCACTCCGGCATAAGCGCGGGCACCGCGAGAAATTTGGACGATGAAAGGCGCCTGGGCGCGCTGGTTGCCCTCAAAAAGCCCCAACGCCTGTTCCATATTGTTGATATTGTAGGCGCCCACAGCAAATTTGCCGTAGGCTACTTTGAAAAGTTCTTTTGTAGTCACAATCATGATTTTTTCCTCTTTAATTGAGTTTGGTTTTATGCCCTATCTTAACCATTTCCCTGATGAAACGCAAGCAAATATGCAACTTTTCTCCGCCGTATTTAGAAGTGCAGCTTCATGATTTGAAGGGTTACTGGTATGTGCGATATGATGAAAGGGTGTTACCCATTTTCTAATGCCATTGGATGAAATCTCTCGTAAAGGCAGCGGAGGAGTCAAGACTCAATCCCTTTGCGCCTTAGTGAGGAAGCATCATCCGAGCAAGACCGTCCCTACCCACATCCTTGCTGCCACTAACGATACTTATTTCAGTACTCGACACTGGCGGCAGCAACCCAAATTCAATGATACTCGCTGATGCTCGACGCCCCTGCAATTTCAAGGTAGACAACTATGAACGCCGACCGTCTGGCCCGCTGGGTCTCCATATTCTTCGATAGCTCCGTTCTCTCCCTCATCATTTTCCCCACCATCGGCTGGCGCGCAGGAGGACTGGCAGGTGTAGGATGGTCTTTACTGGCCTTGCTTATTCTCACAGGCATCCCCCTGGCCTATATCGTTTGGGGGAAGAAACGAGGGTGGGTGAGCGACTTTGAGCTCTCGAAGCGAGAAGAGCGCCCCCGCTTTATCCTCGTCAGCCTGTCCAGTGATTTACTGGCGCTTGCCATCCTCATCCTTGGCGGTGCCCCCGACCTGGTATGGGTACTCGCCCTGGTGTATGCCAGTCTCGGCATCACCATGTTCACCATTTCCAATTTTTGGAAAATCAGCCTGCATATGGTCACGGTGGGCGGTTTTTCGGTGCTACTCATGGCGGTATTCGGAACAAACGTGTGGTGGGTGTGGTTGAGTTTGCCTGTAGTCGCCTGGGCCCGCCTTCATCGTAAAAAACACACACCAGCACAGCTATGGGCCGGCGCCATTCTTGGGGCCGGGATCACCGCCGTCGTGTTGTGGTTGGCAGGAATTATTTGACATGACTCCGAGCGACAGCATCTCCCCGACCCTCACTCTCAAGCCGGACCGCTATCTGTTGTGCCGGCAATGTGGTATTTCTTTTGTGTGGACCGGTTGGGAGCAGCGAGAGACGACAACACCGCCCGAACTCTGCCCGGGATGCCGGCACCTGCACGAGCTCACGCAAAGACGCCGGGGTGTAGTAAAGTGGTACGATCGCCAAAAAGGCTACGGCTTTATTACGGCCAGCGACGGCAGTGAAGTCTTCGTACATCGCCATGCTCTCGGTAAATTACGCTCGCTACGGCGAGGGCAAGTTGTTGCCTTCCGTGTCGAATCTACTCCTTCAGGCCCACAGGCTGTCGACATCCAGCGTCTTTCCTCACGACGCCGACGTTCTCGTGCCCATCGACCCGCACAGCAAAAACCAAAATCATGAAAAAACCTGTCGTACACATCTTTACCGATGGCGCCTGCCTGGGAAATCCGGGTCCGGGCGGTTGGGCCGCCTTGTTGCGCTACGGTCAACATGAAAAGGAACTGGTCGGAGCTGCCAGTCATACCACCAATAATCGTATGGAACTGCGCGCTGCTATCAGCGCCCTGCAGGCCCTGACACGCCCCTGTACCGTCTACCTACACACCGACTCCCAGTACCTGCGTCAGGGCATCACGCAATGGGTGAAAAACTGGCAACGCAATGGCTGGCGCACGGCCAGCAAACAACGCGTCAAAAACCAAGACTTATGGCGTCTTCTCCTCGAGGTCATGGCTCCCCACGAAGTGCATTGGGACTGGGTGAAGGGACATGCCGGGCATGAAGAAAACGAACGTGTGGATACTTTGGCCAATGAAGCCGCCCATAGCCAAGCGGCCTCAGCTCCCCCAGACATGGAAGAAGTGACTTAGCGTAATCAGGAAGGGATAACGCCAAAGTGTTTGAGTGCAGCCGGCACAGGATCGGCGGGAAGAGGTGGTGCCGTCCACTGGGCAGCGGCGACGGCGGCGGGATCACCATCGGCAGGGGCAGCACTGTGCCCTGCCCATTGCAACATAGAGACATCGTTACCGCCATCCCCCATGGCCAGCACCTCATGCCGCTCAATACCCAAATATCGGCTCAACCACGCCAAGGCTGAACCTTTGTTGGCTTCTGGCGCACTGCCCTCTACGAACCAGTGCCAGGAACGGCTGATGTGGGCTTGCTCTCCTAAGTGCGTCTGCCACGTGGCCAAAATGTGGGGTACGACCTCGGTCTGCAACTGAATTGCCATAAATTTGATGATCTCCCCTTCCAGATGCTCGGTTATGTGAGGATCGACCCGGATCAGATCACCAAACCAGCTCTGGTACTCCTCGGGCGAGGCTGCATAGCCGTCGATGATAATCTCGTCATCGGTGTAGAACGCCATGCTCGCACCGAAGGGGCGCGCCAGGACTGCTGCCTGGCGTCCCAGGTCGGCATCAAAGGCAAGACGCCGTAAGACACGACCATCGCGATAAGAAATGAATGCACCTTGAGCTGTGATCAGGGGTTCATCACTCACATGGAGACGGTCGAGATACGGGGTCATGGTAGCGGGCATACGGCCCGTGGCAATGACGACGCATACCCCGGCCGCCCGTGCCTGATCGAGGGCAGCGAGGGTGGCAGGGCTGATGTGGCCATCACGGTCGGCAAGAGTACCATCGAAATCACACGCAAGGAGTTTAATGGTCATGTAGAAGGAATGAAGGGTGGAGTTTGGATGGAGACCAGGCGCGGAAGTCCTGCCAGATCAGAATAAATAATGACACAGGCCTTGTTGAAATAACGTCGCGCCAATGTTTGTACCGCTTTTCCCTGCTGATAACCAATTTCCAACAATACGGCTCCCCCGGGCGCCAGTCGTGAGGATGCTTCCCGCAAGCAGCACTCGATCAACTCCAAACCTGAGTCTCCCGCAAACAAGGCCAATTCCGGCTCATAATCACGTACCTCGGGCATTAGGTAGGGGCGTTCCTGTGCGGAAACATAGGGCAAATTGGCGAGGACAAGATGCACCGGCCCTCCCACGGCTGAGAGCAAATCACTCTGAACCAGGTGAATGCGAGGGAGGACATGATGCCTGCGAGCGTTATAACGGGCCACAGACAGGGCAGAGGAAGAAAGCTCGGTGGCAATAATGGTGGTTGAGGGAGGGGCGTGTCGAGCCAGAGAAATAGCTATGGCCCCGGAACCGGTGCCTACATCCACCACAATGGGAGAGATGTCTACGCGTTGCTGTAGCCACTCCAGCGCCCGTTCTACCAGCATTTCTGTTTCGGGGCGGGGAACCAGCACATGGTGATTGACGCGAAATTTGAGTCCAAAGAACCAGCGCTCTCCCGTGAGATAAGCGAGAGGTTCTCGCGCCTCTCGCCGGGCCAGGAGCAGAGCGAAACAGGTATACTGCTCGGAAGAAAGTGAAGCTTCGGGGTGAGCGAGGAGGTAGGAGCGCTCGACTTGCAGACAATGGGCTAAGAGTACTTCGGCATCGAGGCGGGGCGTATCGATACCCGCAGCTTGCAGACGAAAGACAGCCTCTTGCAATGCTTGTCTAAGTTCGAGGGTGGGCGCTTTCATTAGTGACCTCCATCAGCATCTTTTAGGTTTCGCCCCCCAAGGCTTGCAGCTTTTCCGCCTGTTCGGCTGCGGCCAGTTCCTCGATAAAACCATCAAGATCGCCATCCAAAATGGCGGCAATGTTGTAAAGGCTAAGGCCGATGCGATGGTCGGTTACGCGACTTTGGGGGAAATTATAGGTACGAATCTTCTCGCTGCGATCACCACTGCCCACCTGCGAACGACGCTGGGCACCCAGCTCGGCTTGTTGCCGTTGAAGTTCCATGTCGTAAAGTCGTGCTCGCAAGATGGACATGGCGCGCAGACGGTTTTGCAGCTGGCTTTTTTCGTCCTGGCATTGTACCACCAGGCCTGTGGGCAGGTGAGTAATGCGAACAGCGCTATCAGTGGTATTGACACTCTGGCCACCAGGCCCACTCGATCGATAGATGTCGATTCGTAAATCATTGGGATCAATCTCGATTTCGACATCTTCTGCTGCCGGTAAGACCGCAACAGTGGCAGTTGAGGTGTGGATACGTCCTTGTGACTCGGTCTCAGGCACACGCTGCACACGGTGTACACCCGATTCATATTTGAGCCGGCTGTACGCGCCTTTACCGATGACTTCGAAAATAATCTCTTTGTAGCCGCCGATACCGCTGGGATGGCTGGAGAGAACCTGGGTCTTCCAGCCCTGCTTTTCGGCGTAGCGTGAGATCATACGGAAGAGATCGGCAGCAAAGAGACCAGCCTCATCACCACCGGCTCCGGCCCGAATCTCGACAATGACATTTTTGTCGTCATTGGGGTCTTTGGGCAAAAGCAGGGTACGCAGCTGTTCTTTCAGCTCCTCCTGGGCGGCTGTCAGATCATCGATTTCGGCCGCAGCCAGGGCGCGCATATCAGGGTCATCCGACTGTTCCAATAGCTCCCGCGCCTCTGCCAATTCTTGCTGGTTGCGCTTGTAGGCGCTGTAAACATCGACGATGGGCCGTATTTCTGCTTGTTCCTGGGCCAGTTTCACCACGCGATGATAGTCGGCGGCAATGGTGGGATCCGCCATCTGCTCTTCGATTTCTTGATAACGGGCTAAGATATGGTCGAGTTTGTCAAACATATCAATCCTTATCGATCCAGACGGGAAGATTTCCCAGCGAGATCACCTTGTCCCAGGCAGGATTATCTCCTTCGGTCATGATCGCGACAGTACCAATGACCTGACAATGGGCCTGTTCCAGGAGCTGGGTAGCCCCTCTCAGGGTACTACCTGTCGAGACCACATCATCGACAACAACGCCTTTCTTTCCGGAAACTACGGGAATATCTTTTCCATCCAGCCACAAGGTTTGTGGTTGTCCTGTGGTAATGCTTTCTACTTCGGCGCTGATCGCCCCGGTCATGTAGGGTTTGCGGCTTTTGCGCAAGATGACGTAGGGTAATCCGCTTTTAACCGACATGGCATAGCAGAGGGGGATCGCTTTGGCCTCGGGCGTGACAAGGACTTCAGTTTCGGCTGGGAGCTTTTTCACCAGTTCGGCCGCCACCGCTTCCGTGAGTTCGGTGTCACCAAGGATATTGAGGATAGCGATGACGACACCGGGGGCAATTTCGACGCGGGGAAGTTGGCGTTTGATGCCGGCCAGGGTTACAGGGTAGGGCGTAAGGAGTTCGGGTTTGACCATGAGATTGCTCGGAGGAATGGAGTAGGATTTAGGGGGTTTG
>JAADFV010000405.1:32276-39478 GCA_013152695.1 Chloroflexota bacterium
CGGATACGAGCCACTGCCTGGATTTCAGTCTGCTGTTGTTCTTCGGCCATCTTGGCGGCAAGTTCGAACTGGTCTGCAGCATTGCGGAAGTCACCCAGCGCCTCGTAGGCACTGCCCAGAGTGAGATAAGCCGTTGGATTTTGGGGGTCTTCGCTAATGGCTGCCTGCGCCAGAGGAATGGCCTGCTCTGCTTTACCCAGTTGGATGTAAACCTGGGCCAGGGATGTGTGGAGATTGGAAGGAGGGAGCGAGGCTTCCAGCTCTTTGAGAAGCTGTGCTGCTTTGTCGGGCTGCTGCGTGAGTGTGTAAAGGACGACCAACCAGACTTTGGTGTCGTTGTTGTCGGGTAAGACAGCGAGAGCTGCTTCATACTGGGCAATAGCACCCTGCAGATCCCCCTCCTGAATCAAGCGATCGCCCTCGTTTCGTAATTCCATGGACTGGATCACATTGGGATCGACAGGAAATAATTTGTTGACGACAAAGCGTCCTACAAAAAAGATGACGATGATGGCGATGACGGTAATGGCAAATCGCTGCAGTTGTTTTTTACGCCGTTCACGCGCTGCTTCATCCAACCACCACCACCAATGGTCGGGGGGAGGGGGGGTGGTTTGGCGTTCCCTCAGAGCTTTGAGTCCACCTATTGGCGCCAGTTCGGCGCGTAATTCGTGCTCGTGGCGCCTGACTGCGCCTAAAACAGCCTCCCAACGTACTCGTTCCGCGCGCAAATCCACTCCCTCAGCTTCGAGCTCAGGCAGGAGCGTAGCAATGCGATCGAGCCACTGCAAAAGTTCTTCGGCCGCGTCGGCACCTTCCCCCTTGATGCTGACGGAACGTTTTTCACTGGCATCTAGTAAATGACGTAGCTGGTCGGCGGGGGTCAGAGAAGGGTAGGGGATTGTTCGAGCCATGGATGTCGTGCAGAACCGGACAAGGGGGGATCAGGCGGCCTGGGCTTTGTTGGCGGCCTCTTGGCTGGCTAGTTGTTTGGCTTCGTGGGCACGGCGATGTTCATCGTAAACGCGCCCAATACCCGAGCGAATCTGCGATTCAATTTTAGAAGAACGCGAGGGCGGGATGGGAAACCAGGGTTTGAGCTCGGGGATGAGAAGGGAAGCTGTTTGCTGCTTGGTGCGACCGGCATTGAATAAATCAAGGGTGCGCTGCCGCAAAAAGGTCAGATAGTCGGTGAGACGATCGAGGATGCGCACATCGCAAATGGGGCCGTGGCCGGGAACGATGTGTTTAGGGTTGAGTCTGCGAATGAAATCGAGGGCATCCAGCCATTCCTGGGAGTTGGCCTGGGTCATGAAGGGATGTTGATCGATCCAGACGATGTCGCCAGCAAAAAGGATCTTTTCGGCGGGAAGCCAGATCATGCTGGTGGCAGGGGTATGTCCACCCACATGCAGAATCCGCACAACCCGTTCGCCTCTGACAATGGTGAGATTGTCTTGGAAGGTAATGGAAGGGACAACGATGCGGAGTTCATCGAACTGGGCGCGGATATCCGGACGTTTTTTGAAGCTAGAGCGCACGCGTTGTTTGAAGTTATCGCCATAATTGCGCATGTGCTTCCAGGCCAACTCATGAGCAATAACAGTATCGCTCAGCCATTGGCTGCCCAAACAATGACCACGATGGTGGTCGGTGATCACGACGTAGAGGATGGGAAGACCACCACTGACTTCATCGATGGTCTTGCGCCAGGCTTTACCCTCGCTGGGGATCATGGGGCTATCAAAACAGATGACACCCTCGGATGTGACAATAAAGCCGGGGTTACTGTTATGAAAATTGGTTTCGGCATAAACTTGAGGTGCCAGTTCGTACATAAGGAATGGCCAATTAGGAAACTAAGGAATAAGTTGTTCGATGAGCACGGTCTGAAGTGCATCGAGGAGATGATCAAGGGCAGAGAAATCTACGGCGCCACCCTGAAGGGTGTGATTGGAACCTCCGCCTCTGATGTTTTCATGAGAGCGGATGAGGGGGAGAAGTTGCTGCAAGTCAAGGTCTACACCTTCACTGCGAGTGATAATCCAGCGGGGACGCTCACCCGGCCAGGCCAACAAGACCAGACATTGCCCTCGTTCGGTCAAATGACGGGCTAGCCGTACCAGGGCTTTGGGGTCTTCATTTTCGACATTGTGACGAATGACCTTGATACCACTGTAGCTAGGTGCAGCAGCCCAAAGAGCGGTGGCAGTAGCTTGAAGGAGTCGTGCCTGGCTGTTGCGAAGGGCGCGCTGGCTTTGTTTTAAATCATGGCGCAGAGTAGCCACGCTAGCAGGTAGTTCGTCAAGACCTGTGGTAAGTTGAGCAGTCAGGGCTTGCGTGACGGCCAGACGGCGACGGTGATCATCGTACGCACGTTGACCGCACAAGAAGTGAATTCGGGTCTCGTCACCGCGGCGTTCGAGTCTGGTGATGATGATGGAACCGATGGCGGCAGTACTGTGTACATGTGTACCACCACAAGCACAGCGATCAAAGTCGGCGATTTCGACAATACGCATGGCCCCTTCGACAGGCGGCATTTTGCGCAGATCGAGGTCGGCAGGGGGGGAAGAAATGATGCGGCTGGTGATAGGGCGGTCTTCGGCGATGATGGCCTGGGTGAGATCGAGCACGCGCCTGATCTCGGCAGACGTTGGTGGTGATCCTGCGAGGTCGATGGTCAGGCTCTCGCTACTAAGATGAAAGCCGATGGTGGGGCGCTCGAGCTCGGCGAGAAAGGCGGCAGAGAGAAGATGTTGGCCGCTGTGTTGTTGCATGTGGTCCCAGCGTCGGGGCCAGTCGATTTCGCCACGAACCTCGTGCAGGGATGAAGGGGGGGCATCGAGGACATGGACGATGGCGCCTTGCTCGGCCACAACATCGAGGACCTGAGCACCGCCGAGGAGGCCGGTATCATGAGGTTGACCGCCACCAGTGGGGTAGAAGAGGGTGCGGTTGAGGACAAGGCGGGTGTGGTCACCCTTGTCGAAGGTGAGGATTTGGGCGGTAAAGTGTCGCCTGTAGGCATCGGCCCAATAGAGTTTGCGGGTGGCTAATGACATGATCAACGAGGCTTAACAGGGCCAAAGTGTAGGATAGCACAACATCTGCTGTCGGTCAATGGTTTTTTTGCAAAAAGTCGCTCAATCTCCAAATAAAGTCCATCAGTATTATCCTGGCGAACCGGTAAGTTTGAGCGAGCGGGCGCGGCGATAGAGATCATGATAGGCGTGAGCAGGCTGATTCCAGGAGACATCTTGTCTCATAGCGTTGCGCTGGATCGACGCCCAAATGTCAGGATGGTTGTACAATTCGACGGCACGAGCAATGGCTGCAAAGAGTGCCATGCTGTCGTATTCTGTGAAGGTAATGCCGGTGCCTGTGGTAGGAGGGCGATGATTGACCACGGTATCGGCAAGGCCACCGACGGCATGCACCAAAGGTACGGCACCGTAACGCATGGCGATCAGTTGGTCAAGACCACAGGGTTCGTGACGCGAGGGCATCAGAAAGATATCGGAACCGGCAAAGATGCGACGACGCAGATTTTCCTCGTAGGTGAGTTTGACTCCGAGACGTTGAGGATAGTGCGCCTGCAAGTGGAGAAAGGTGTCGTGATAGCGCTGTTCGCCCACACCCATGATCACCCACTGCGCCTCGACATGCTGCAGGAGAGGAACAAGGACATCGCTGAGAATATCGTAACCTTTTTGATCTTGCAAACGTGAGGTTAAACTAATGAGGGGGATATCAGGAACAGGTTCCAGGCCGAATTCCTTTTGCAGAGCGACTTTGCAATAGCGACGGTTCTGCAAATGCTCGAGATCGTAATTCTCGGGTAAAGCGGGATCGGTTTGGGGGTCGTAGGTGCCGGTATCAATGCCGTTGAGAATGCCAATAAGACGATGCTGGCGGTCGCGGAGAATGGGATCCAAGCCTTCACCAAATTCGGGAGTAAGGATTTCGTGGGCGTAGGTCGGGCTGACCGTGGCGATGATGTCGGCAAAGATGATACCCCGTCCCATGAGACTCACGACATCATTGAGAGAGGGAGAAACTTCGGGATGAGCGATAAAGCCGTAGCGAGCGATCCCAGCTATTTCGAGAACACGATGTCCAAAAATGCCTTGGTAGGAAAGATTATGGATGTTGTAAATTACGGCGGTTTGGGCGAAAAAGGGATCGCTGGCGTAGATGGTGCGCAGCCAATTGGGGATAATGGCGGTTTGCCATTCGTTGCAGTGAATGACATGAGGTTGCCAAGAGAGATGTCGCGCCGCCTCGAGACTGGCACGGCTATAAAAGATAAAACGCTCGGCATCATCGGGGTAGGAGTAGATGCCCTGGCGACTGCCGAAAAATCGGTCGTGCTCGATAAAGTAGACAGGAATCTCTGTCTCGGGCGCCTGCCACAACCCGGCCGTCTCTACTTCATCCTGAAAAGGTACAGGGAAATGCTCGAGCACACGGCGAAATCCCTGCTTTTCCGGCTCGATCAAGCCGTAGCGGGGCAAAATCACGCGTACATCATCACCGAGCTGACGGAGGGCGCGGGGCAGTGCGCCCGCCACTTGCGCCAAACCACCGGTGCGGGCATAGGGCACCATTTCGGCACTGAGATAAAGGATGTTGAAAGACTGGGGCATAGGCGAAGAGAAGCAAGCAACAACGCCAACGAAACAGTCGTTGACGTTGTTTAGGGATGGTGTAAAAAGAAGGCTCTATGCTGCTTCGGTATCGGCTGCTGCTACAGCCTGACGCATGGCCATTTCTCGGTCCATCATCAAAACACCAGGCCCGAAGTCACCGATCATACGTAGCTGTTGTACGGCATCTCCAGCATTCTTTTCTTCCTCGACCTGTTCCGTAATGAACCACTGCAGAAGCACTTCTGTGGGATAATCGCCCTCATCTTTAGCAAGCTTGTAGAGATTGCTGATTAAGGCAGTGACTTTCTGTTCATGCTCCAGGGCGCCTTCGAAGACGGCGAGAACTGAGTCAAAATCAGATGGTGGTGTGTCTATGCCTTTGAGGACAACTCTAGCCCCGCGATCGATCATGTAATCGAACAGCTTCATAGCATGAATAACTTCTTCGTCATGCTGCAAACGCATCCAGTGGGCAAAGCCGGGAAGGTTGATGTCTTCAAGATAGGCGGACATCGACAGATAGAGATAGGCTGAATAGAG
Source organism: Chloroflexota bacterium (assembly GCA_013152695.1). The sequence continues at coordinate 37,469 of JAADFV010000405.1, forward strand.
CTCCGCATTGATCTGATCGTTGATGGCTTGTTGTAATGTATCACTAAGCATAATGTTGTTCTCCCATGTCAGAATAGATGTTGCCATGTGGATATTGTTAAAAAAGACGATGGCAATATGTATGATTGTAATGCCAGACTAGCACTCTGTCAATGGGCCGGGACAATATACCACATTTGGCATTGCTGCTTACCTTTATAAACCAAGCGATTATTGCCACATTCATCCATTGCTGCTAAAATACAAAATATTCTAGCAATGATGCTAGGAGCCGCGGTAATGACGCCACAAAACCAGGAGGTATTGAACGTTGGTAATTCCAGCAGCTTTATTGCGCCGTTTCTATGTCGACGGTAGCTTGAGAAATGAAAAAGAGGGGGTTGTGTTTCAAATCAAGAACCTCGTTGCGCCCACAACGCTTGTTTCGTTAGGCCCAATTGAGATCGATGATCGATCGTTTGCACCTGATGAGATCGAAATTGTGGCGAGCAAGGCCCGTCAGGCCAGCGCCGTTACTGAAAAAACCCCCTTATTTCTGGCGATGAGCAAAGGCATCACCATCCGCCTTGATAGAGTACAGTTGCCAGCCGGAGAACATCGCCTCTTGGTACATGCGATCACGCGAGAAGTTGGCCCCGTTGTGATTGATGTAACCGAAACACTTTAGCTCTTTCCCATTCTCAGACTCATTTTTATTAAGTTTCGTTGACAATCGAATTAGAAAGATTAAGGTAGATATACTTTCTTTTTAATTCTATTCAGTTTGGAATCCATTAAACGCATTTTTCTCTTCTTGGAGAAATCCTCATGATCATCGGTGTTCCTAAAGAAATCAAGGATAATGAGTTTCGCGTAGCTATGATCCCTGGTGGTGTCAAACAACTGATCAATCGTGGCCACACAGTCCTGGTTGAAAGTGGAGCAGGGGATGGCAGCGGATTTTTAAATCGTGCCTTTCAGGAAGTCGGAGCCACCATCGTACCCACGGCAGCTGACGCCTGGGCCGCAGATCTGGTGGTCAAGGTCAAGGAACCGCAGCCGAGCGAATACGATTTTCTACGCCCTGACCTGACGCTTTTCACCTATCTTCATCTTGCCGCGGCCGAAACCCTGACGCATGCCATGATGAACAGTGGCGTGACCGGCATCGCCTATGAAACGGTTGAGCTGGCAAATGGCCATCTCCCCCTGCTTACTCCAATGAGCGAAGTTGCCGGCCGCATGGCCGTACAGGTAGGCGCCTATTATTTGGAAAAGATGAATGGTGGGCGCGGTAAATTGTTAGGGGGAGTGCCGGGTGTTCGCCCCTGCAATGTCGTCATCATCGGCGGCGGCGTTGTCGGTGCCAATGCCGCCCAGATTGCCTTGGGTATGGGCGCGCACGTCTTTATTATCGATCTCAACCTGGATCGATTACGCTATTTGGATGAGGTGTATGGTGGCCGTTTGACCACCTTAAGCTCTAATCCTGTCACCATTGCTGAAGCGGTAAAACGTGCGGATTTGCTGATCGGGGCCGTTTTGGTAAAGGGGGCAAAAGCGCCAAAACTCGTCACTCGCGAAATGGTGGGGACGATGAAGCCCGGTAGTGTTCTCGTCGATGTGGCCGTCGACCAGGGCGGTTGTATCGAAACCTCGCACCCGACCACCCATTCTCATCCCACCTTTGAAGTCGATGGCGTCGTACATTATTGCGTATCGAATATGCCCGGAGCCGTACCACGAACCAGTACCTATGCCCTCTGTAACTCAACGTTACCTTATGTGGTGCGTCTGGCCGATCATGGAGTCGTAGCAGCCATTCGTGCCGATGCCACTCTGGCCAAAGGGGTAAACACCTACCAGGGCCACATAACCTATCCTGCAGTCGCCGAGGCCTTTGGCCTGGAGTATACACCACTTTCGGATTTGCTTTAAACAGTTCATCGCTTCACGGATGTGATGGACGCGGGTGGCCCGCAAGCAAAAAGCTTGTTGCGTTAGCGCCGAGCGCTCAACGGTGAACCGCAG
>JAADFV010000406.1 GCA_013152695.1 Chloroflexota bacterium
CAATCCACTACTCTTGCTGCCCAACAACGGCTGGTGTGTCCTGAAAGCTGTCGTCTGCTAACCGGTGAAAGTCCGGTCGCGGTAAGGGTCAGGCCGCCGGGAAGCTGAAGTGCAGTCCTAAAACAACTCGAACCGTTTTCAGGATCACTTCCAGGTCGATAAAAGGCCCCTGATGCTTGATGTAATACAAATCATATTGTAACTTAATGAAGCTATCTTCGACAGAAGCCCCATAGCGGTAGCGAACTTGCGCCCATCCGGTGATGCCCGGCTTCACGACGTGGCGCAAGCCGTAGAAAGGGATCTCCTCGGCTAACTCGGCCACAATTTCCGGGCGCTCGGGTCGAGGTCCTACAAGTGTCATGTCGCCTTTTAGCACATTCCAGAACTGAGGAAGCTCATCCAGCCTAGTTCTGCGCAACAACCGGCCAACAAGCGTCACTCGTGGATCATTCTCTTGCGCCCACACGGCACCCGTATCGGTCTCTGCATTCATCCTCATCGAGCGAAATTTGAACATCCCGTACGATCTGCCACCCTGCCCCACTCGTGCCTGACAATAAAACAAGTTCCGTGGATGTCCACTCAATAGATTGCCCAACCAAACGAACGGTGTTACCGCCAAAACCATAAACATCCCTGGAATGGAAATCAGGATGTCCAGCAGGCGACGCATCGCCAAATACAGACGAAATCCTGAAGGCCGGGAAATAGGCAACAGCACCGATAAGTCCTGACCCGCGTGCTGCACTGGCACCCGGCCCGTCATCTGTTCATACAGCGTCGCCATAGTCGTCAACGAGATGCCCATTTCGTAGCAGACCAGTATCGCCCGAAACAGGTCGGGGTTGATGCGCTGCACGTGGGTGATGGCAATGATGATCTCATCGGGTCGCAACGTTTTAGCCAACCGGACCAGGTCTTGCCCGCTCCCCAGCACCGGCACGCCGCCGATAGCGCTACCTTGCCTGGCCGGATCATCATCGATGAAGCCTAACAATTCGTAGCCCGTGCCCAAATAAGGCTTGTCGCCTTCTGACGCTGATTTCTGGATCGCATCGACCAGCGTGCGACCAGACCAGTTCGCGCCGATAACCAATGCCCGGTGTCGAAACGATGGCAGGGAAAACACCAAGGCGTAGAAGGATCGCCAGAAAGTGATGCCCAACAATCCGGTCAGGACAAAAACCAGAATCTGAATGCGACGACTGGGCACAACAGGTATCACATAAGGTAGCAAAGTATAAACAGTCAAAGTGACCAGAACGGCCACGCCCGCCGCCAAAATGGAATGGACAGCACTGGCCGTTTTGGCGAGATCGTAAACGTTGAAAAAAGTGTCCACCACCAACCATATTGCCGAAAGTAACAGCGCGTAGCGAGGAAATCGTTCCAACATGCGGGTGAACGCCGGTTCGGACGCCAGTGACAGCATCAGAAACAACGCCCCATTCAGGATCGCCAGATCAACCAGCAGGAGCAGCAGCTTTCGCTCGGCAAATTGTAACGAGAACCTACCTCGCCTCTTTTTCAATGCCGCCATATTTCGATCAATTGCTTTCATAACAGGGCTCACATTGTTTTCGCGTCGCACACGTGCCCGACGTGAAAACAGTCAACCGGAACGAGACGGCCGGTAGCGCACTCCGTATAAGCCGAGAGCGGTCCCCCCGGGACAATGCCTCGGACACACAAAATCGCTTCGTCGGCTATCAGAATGACGGGGACAGAAAGCGTGTCCGTCCGCCGCCCCCAACAAATACGTTGATTCCAAACCACCAATTGTCGTTTTACTTTCGGCCGTCACCAGCAGATGCCCTGTGCTGATCTTCAAGGCACGATTCCAGTATGGCCTCCATTTGGCGGGCCAGCATCTTCCGGTTCAGACGTCGTTCGATGCAGCGGCGCCCATTTTCGCCGAAGCGCCGAGCCATCTCCCGGTCGTCTTTTAGCGCGAGAATGGCGCCGGCCAGAACCGTGGGTTCGCTGCAAGAAACAACCAAACCTCCGTCACAGGTATGGACTAATTCTGCACCATCATCCCTCACAGCGGCGATAACCGGTTTTTTGTACGACCATGCCTCCAAAAGTTTATAAGGAATAGTACCTCGGACATTGTAGGCAAGTGTGACCAAGCATACATCGGCCATATTCAGAAAGGCCGGCATCGCCTCACCAGGCTGACGGGGCAACAGACTCACATTTTCCAGTTGGAACGTCTTGATTTGATTGGCGACGCTTTCTCTCATGACGCCATCGCCAACAATGACAAAATGTATCTTCGCGTGGTTTCTTAATAGATCGGCTGCCTCGACAATGGAGCTAACGTCCTGCATGACGCCGATCAGACCAGCAAAGAGAACCACGAACTTCTCTTCGAGTTGCAACGATGGACGCAAATTGGGATCGCCTAATTTCACAAAGTCTAAATCGACGCCATTGGGAACAAGATGCACTTTCTTCGCCGGGACGCCTCGATCTTGCAATCTGATCTTAATGCCATCCGTTACGGCAAGGACGACAAATGCTCGGGCATAGATGAAACCGGCTAACCGGGACCAAATGCGTTCCATCAATGAACCAGCTTTGAATGCACCCACATCCACGGCAGTTTCGGGCCATATATCCCGCACATCAAGCGCAAAGGGAATACCAAATCGACGGGCCAGCATCGCTCCCGCCAAACCGGTGAACAATGGCGGAGACGAAGTAATAATGACGTCAAACGTGCCCTGCAACTTTCGGCCATGCCACCATGATGAAACCATAAAAGAAATGTAATTGGCCAGGCGTCGCCAGTTACTGCGTTGAGGAGATGTGTACAGCCAGGTGCGATAAACTTTTACACCGTCCATTTCCTCACGCACCCATTTCTTGCCGCGATAGCGTTCCGGAATATTCCCCACAAGATAGTTAGGAAATCCCGTAAGCACCGTCACGTCATGTCCAAAGCTGACCAGCCAGCGACTCGTACTGTAAGCCCGGGCCGCCGCTGCGCCGAATTCAGGCGGAAAATAGTGAGATAAGTACAAAATCCGCATATTGTTTCAATGTCCCTCTTTTTTCTCTTGGTGTGGTGAGCGTTTAGGGACTACATGAAAGTCCAAACGTTCATGCAACCTCCGAAAAAACGGAAGCAATACGCATCGCGGCTTTTCCGCCGCCATAGGCGTCCACCTCTCTGCCAAGCACGTTCATTTGTTCAAATATCGCTTCACTGATCGCACCCGCACGTTCCGGCGGCACCAAACGATTCCATTCCCAATCTACCAGCTCTACCCACTCAGTCTCATCCCTCATTGTCACACAAGGAACGCGATGAAAGAATGCCTCTTTTTGCACGCCCCCGGAGTCAGTGGCGATAAGGTTGGCGTTTTTTTCCAACATAACCATATCCAGATAGCCCACAGGATCAATAATACGAAGAGGCCGTACTTGCTCCAACAAGCCATACCGTGCCAATGCCTTTTTTGTCCTTGGGTGTAGGGGAAGGACTACCGGCATTTCTCGGGCAACCGAGGATAGCCCTTCCACAATAGCTTGCAGACGCGCCGGGGCATCAGTGTTTTCCGCCCGATGAACCGTAGCTAAAACGTAATCTTTGCACAAAAGGCCAAGCCGTTCCAAGACATGGCTTTCACGATCGGCTCTCCCGCCATAATAAAGGGCGGCATCATACATCACGTCCCCGACCAGGTGGACACGTTCCCCCGGGATACCTTCGTGCAACAAGTTTTCCACCGCAATTTCGGTAGGAACAAAGAGAATGTCAGCAGCATGATCCACAAGAACCCGATTGACCTCCTCGGGCATTTGACGGTTGAAAGAGCGCAAACCTGCCTCCACATGGGCGACAGAGATGTGAAGTTTGACCGCGGCCAAGGTCCCGGCCAAGGTAGAATCTGTATCCCCATAAACCAGAACCCAGTCTGGCTTCTCCCGGAACAGTGTCTGCTCAATAGCCTCCAACATTCTTCCAGTGTTCTGGCCATGCGTTCCGCCACCGATGCCGAGATTATAATCAGGTTTGGGAATGGCTAACTCCCGAAAGAATATCTCTGACATTTTATCGTCATAGTGTTGACCGGTATGTAAAATGCGAGCCTGGATGGAAAGGGCTTCCCCATCTTCATTGTGCACTTTGATAGCCCGATAGACTACTGCCGTTTTGATAAACTGAGGCCGAGCACCAACAATATGGATAAGTTTCACGCCAATATCTCCTCGTACAAAGCCAAGAGTTTCTGAGACTCGTGCGCCCAGTTGTACTTTTCCAGCACTGCCCTGTATCCATTTTCTCCCAACTCCGCAGCCTCTTCCGGATGATCCAACAGACGAAGTATGGCGGTTGCGATGTCCTTAGGGTTCTTCGGATCCACAAACAGCGCTGCACCTTCATAAACATTACGCCAGTAGGGAAAATCAGACATCACCATCGGCAAAGCACAGGCCATATATTCAAAAGCTTTGTTCGGCGATGCAATAAGATGATTAGTAAGCGGATAGAAAATCACCAATCCAAGATCAGCAATTTTCAAATACCCGTAAGTATCCTCTAATGTCTTAAATCCCAAGTAGCGGACGTTCCGCCAACCTGGCGATTGTTCACATTCTCTTCTTAGTGCATCAGATTCCCACTCCCCTAATAACCATAATTCAGCCCTGCCTCCCACACGATCCATTGCTTTCACGATTTCAACAATGCTGCGAACCCGCATCAATCCTCCGGCATAAATAACGACGGGGCTTGTTTGGGCAACATTTTCGATGGGCCGGACCCGGTCAATAAACTCACGCATAGGATAATTCTGCACCGTGATTGATTTATGCGCCGGGAATCTTGCGGCGACTTTAGGAACGACACTAACGATGCCGTCAAAGAAAATACCGCTCACCCATTCGGAAAAATTCACTCCCTTAGAAATCATGCGTCTTATCCAAACGGGATTAAGATATTCCTTCTCCAAAACCTGTGCAGGCACATCTTCATGCACATCATACACCACTTTTTTGCCGCGCAACTTCAACAGCATCCCCACCGGAATCAGTTCTGGATCGTGAAAATGGTACAACGCGCCATTTTCGGCCACCGCCGCCCGGTACACTTGCCAAACCGTCCGCCTCAGGCGCTCTTTCTTGCTTGCCGGCTTTGGCACAGCGTGAATCCGCACGCCGTTCACCCTCTCCGATCGCTCATGCGGCGCAACCAATACCACTTCGTAGCCGGCCTTCCGCAACGAAACACATTCTTTGTAAAAGATGCGCGTGTCGAAAGGACCGTGTACGGATGTGAGGTGAACAATTTTACGTTGCGACATGAAGGCTTCCTTCACTCATGCTTGATCATTCTCGGCAGGTTTTCTCGAGACAAGGTAACTGGCCAGGCTCATGATGCTGGCCAGGAAGATCCAATTGGTCTGTTGAGCTATGTAAGAACTATTAGCAGCAGAAGCGAAAATGTATCCTACAAGCGCCATCAACAGAATAATCGCTAATCCTGAATGACGATACTTGAGAACAACCCTATACAGTGAAAGATACCACGCCAGGAATAAAACAAAGACCAGAATGCCATACTGACTTAGCACTTCTATCCAAAAGTTGTGCGGATCCGGATTGATGACCGGATAAGGTGTGATTTTGTTGGTTTGATAATAGGCGAAGCCGCCCGGTCCCACCCCCCGGCCAAAAGTAACTTTGGTCAACCACAGGCCGTTCAGTAACAGGTTTATCCGTTGCTGAATAGACAGAATCCTCTCCGGCCGGGATTCTCCAATATTTTCACGAGATTCATCTTCACCAGGGATAACCGTTTCTTTCCCTGCTTCCATACGGTGCAGCTCGTATGAAGCGGCGTCCAGCTTGCGGTTGATATCCGTGCTCGGGTTCAAAAGGCCTGTCAGCAGAATGCCCACGGACACAACCACCACGGCTAACACCGAGAGATGTCGACGCGGAGGCAACACGGCAAAGAAGCCCAATATGGCCATTTGCAGGAAGAAAGCGAGCATGGCCAGCCGACTGGCAGTGAAAACAAGCAACACCGGAACGGTCACAATCAAAGCCAACTGCATCCAGCGTAATAGTGGGCGTTCGGTTCGCCGGTAGGATAACCACAAAAATGGATAAACCAGCACGAGGAAAGCACCGAGGTTATTGGGCTGGCCCAAAGTGCCCGTAATTCTCGGCACTGCATAAGAAGGCAAATGAGATAAGTAGTAACTGGGCAAATGCCGGCCCGTGACCAACTCCCAGCCAGCCACGAACAAAGTGAGGAGATACGCGCTACTCCACCCCCAACCCAGAACCGTCATACCTTCCTCAGAATAAGCTCTCAAGCCAAGGAAAATGAAACCAATCGAAAACCCGAAGCCGACAGCGAGGATTTCTTTGATCGCCGCCGAGGCGTCAGGAGCCCAAAAATAGCTGATACTCCCCCACGTCAGCCAGACGAGCCCCAGAATGATATAAAATCGGGCAACCCCAATAGACCACCAAGTGAAATCCGGGAATAGGAAAAACAACAACAATGTTCCGATCACCAATAGCCGAAAACCAAACAGTGTAACGCCCGCTACGCGGATGGGCAGGAAATAAACGCCCAGCACGGACGTTGTCAAAAACAAAAAGAGCAGAATCTTTGCCGGGGAAGAACAGCGACTCCCCGGAAATATCGGACTGATCATCGACTCAAACTCCTTCTGTAAAGTTTCAAAAGGCGCTCTGCAACAGCCTTTTTACCATATCGCATCGTGACTTCACCGTGGATTTCACGGTCATCAGCGAAAAGATGGCGTTCCCCCTTCATTTTCACCATAGCCTCTGCCAGAGCCTCCACATCTCCAGGCTCGATCAAAATGCCCGTTTGGGGCGAGATAATCTCTTCCGGCCCCCCGCAGCGCGTGCCAATGACCGGCAAACCCGTTGCCATCGCTTCGATGAGGACGACGCCAAATGTCTCGACATAACTCGGCAGAACAAAAGCATTGGCGCGCCACATCGCCTGGCGAACTTCCTCGCGATGGAGATAGCCCAAGAACTTTACTTGGCCATCAATCCCCAATGCGATCGCCAACTGCTCAAGGAATCGCCGCTGAGGTCCATCGCCGCCGATTTCAAGCACAACACCATCAGCATTTCTAAACTTTTCCGCAAAAGAACGCAACAACAGATCAATACCCTTATTGGAAGTCAAGGAGGCCACGGTTAGAAACCGGAATGGGAATTCGGAGCGCTTTGAGGGATTCAACCTGAAAAACGTCGTATCCACCATGTTGGGAACGACATCAACAGTGTCATGATCTGGATCGAGGTAAGGCAACATTGTTTTCGCCAGCGCCCGGCTGACCGTTAGAACGATGGCCGCCTGTCCTAACGCCTCCTTTATGGTATCCCGCTGCCAGGGCTTGATAAGCCCCCGGACATAGCCTGACGAATGTTCAGTGATGATATAGGGTATTCCCGACCGCTGAGATAGTCCTCTTGCTGCCACGCCTGCCCATAAGACACCATGGGCGTGGATGATGTCCGGGCGTCCCCATTGGGCAACATAGCTTTCCCACATTTGTTCAGTCAGCTTAATGAACAGCCAAGCCCGCAACCGTGCGTTAAGCGGATTCCAGCCGTGGAATCGGCACGTGAAAATACCATTTTCGTGCTGGTTCGATATCTGAAAATGCGTCGACAGGATCCTTCCGCGTTGCAATGTTCGTAAGCTACGAAAATCCGGATAAATGACACCAACCCGCATGCCTTCCGATCGCAGCGCCACTGCTTGTTCCCGGAAGAATATCCCTCGGCCAGGAAGATAGTCAGTGGGATACCAGGAAGGCAGCAGTAAAACATGAAGATCAGTCATGATGAGGCACCCCTTGCAAAGCGCTTCGCATAAACCAGAAAGCAAAACAGCCCAACCCAAAACTGTTCAGAATGATCGTTACCCGAGCCGATAAAAAGGTCGTTGCGACGACAAGTAGTGCCATCAGCATCATTGCGACTGCGAAGAAGTCCTTTAATTGTCCGAGCCAATGGATCATCCCGCTTCCCGACAAGCGCAATACCCAGCCGAGGTAGATCGACGAAATGATGATGCCGGCCACCGAAAAGAACTTCACGGCCCAGTCCGGTGAAAGCATCCACGTTCCGAGCCAAACTGCCCCCAAGCGGAGTGTGGTCTCATAGACGGTCAACAAGGATGCCTGCTTCTGTTTTTCTTTGGCCAACACGAACATACTCAGTGGCGACGAAACGAACGAAATCATGAGCCATGGCGACAAATAACGCGCATAAGTCCCTGCCGTCACCCAAGATTCGCCGAAAACAATGGAGAACAACATTGGCCCGGAAAGGGCGATCAGAGCGAAAGCAGGAAAAGAAATGGCCAGCAACATGGTCGCCGTTCGTTCCACAAATACTTTGGTCGCCCCCGCCTCATCGATGCGCTCAGCAGCCAAAGGGTAGAAAACCTGTCCCACGGCTTGGCCAATCAAAGCAGCAGGAAGTCCGAGCACGCGTATGGTAAGGGAAAAGAACCCGGCATCGGCCACGGCAAAATAGCGGGCAAACAGGATCGGCGGTGCCTGTGTGCCAATGACATTCACCAACGCGGCCCAGGCTGTATAAAGAGGGAAATCTTTGTAGCGCTTCGCTACGTATCGCACAGAAGAGGCCGACGGTAATTTCTCGCCTCGAAGAATTCCCCAAAAGAGGGACAACGCGCCGAGCAAACGCCCGGCGACCAATCCCCAAATGAGTCCTGACCCTCCCAAATTGGATATCCCGCCAGCAATCTGAAACCCCGCACGCCCAGAAGACTGCACCGTGCGGGTAAAACTCAAAAGAGGGAATTGCTTCTTCCGAGAAGCCCAATAGTTTAGAACTTGATAACCACCAACACTTAGCAAACCCAAAGGCAACAACCAGAGATAGGGTTGTAAAGATGGCGTATGCGCCCAGGCTGATATTGCATCCCCAAGCAGCCAAACGCCAACAGCAACCAAAAGGCTGAAAAGAACCACGATCCCTGCTGCCAACTTGAGCAACGCAACGGCGTCCTCATCTCTTTCGGGCAAAGGAATGGCAAATTCATAACGCAGGGCCGCGATCACCGCCAGGATTCCCATGATCGAAGAAAACACGGCCAGAATGCCGAAATCCGCTGGCGTATAAAGCCGTGTCAGAATAGGGGAAGCCAAGATGATGACCAACTGCCCCACGCCGGTACCGACGGCAAGGATCAGAACATTGCTAAAAAAGGTGCCGTTCCGCAGCCGGGCTATCGAACTGCTCAGCTTAGATCGCACGCGCAGCAACCTCAACAAAAGGGAAACCGGTTTCACGGGGCACCCGTTGACTGCAATGCCTCTCGCCGCGGTGGACAGTTTGCTTCGTTGAAAAAAGCCGCAATATGGCCCACCACCGTTCTTTGCATTGCGTCCGTCAGCTCCGCATATACCGGCAACGCTAGAGTCTCTTCCGCAACTTTCTCGCTGTGAGGGAAATCCCCTCTTTCATAACCCAGGTCGGCGAAACATTCTTGCAGATGCAATGGCACCGGATAGTATATTTCACAGCCGACATCATGCTCTTGCAAATACGCTCTGAGTTCGTCCCGCCGGGACACACGAATCACAAACTGATTGTAGATGTGCCTTCCCAAAGCCGCGTCGTGCGGCAGCGCGACAGCACCCTCACCATCCAGAAGCCCCGTCTCCCCGAAAAGTCTACGATAGGTTGCAGCATTACGCTGCCGGCTGGCGGTCCAATCATCCAAATGTCGCAACTTCACGCGCAACACAGCGGCCTGGATTGCATCCAAGCGGAAATTGCCGCCCACGACTTTGTTGTAATACTTGGGACGATAACCGTGGTTGCGCAACAGTCTAACCCTGTCGGCAAGCGTTGGATCGTTGCTTACCACCATGCCGCCATCGCCAAATCCTCCCAGATTCTTCGATGGGAAAAAACTAAAACAGCCTAAATGCCCCATAGAGCCGGCGCGACGCCCTTTGTATTCGCTGCCGATCGCTTGTGCCGCATCCTCGATAACATAAACATTGTGACGTTCAGCGATCTCCATGATCGGGCCCATGTCGGCCATTTGACCATAAAGGTGGACCGGAATGATCGCTTTGGTGCGGGGTGTCACGGCGGCTTCTATTTTCTGCGGATCGATGTTGTACGTCAGCGGATCGATATCCACAAAGACCGGTTTGCCGCACAATCGATGGATAGAACCGGCCGTGGAAAAGAACGTGTACGGCGTTGTAATGACCTCATCCCCAGGCTCGATGCCAATGGCCATCAGCGAGACCAACAGTGCGTCACTGCCGGAAGAGACGCCAATACCACAGTCGCATTGTGAATGTGAATAGGTGGCAATTTCCTCTTCCAAAGCCTGGACCTCCGGCCCCAGGATGAAGTGCTGCGATTCCAACACACGGTTTATGGCCAGTTGCACTTCGTCACGGATCGTCGCGTACTGGGCCTTCAAATCAAGCAACGGAACAACAACTTTGTGGCCCAATATCTCCCCTTTCTGTGTCTTCCGGGTACGCCTGTGTCCTATTACGGCAACGGCTTATCCTCGGGCCAGTCCAAACAACGCAACACGCCCGGCTCCACTTCCCAGTAGCGCCAGCCACTTTCTGGGCAAATCCAATGGCCATCCGCGTCTCGCTCTGTCAGCCGGTGTCCGTGTCGGCTCATCCACCCTTTGCGTTTAGCCGGCACACCTAACATAAGGGCGTAGTCCGGCACGTCACCGCGGACCACCGCGCCGGCACCGATGAAGGCATAACGGCCGATGGTAGCGCCACAAACGATGGTAGCATTGGCACCAATGGTAACGCCCCGTTTGACCAGGGTCTTTTGGTACTGACTGTGGCGCACAATCTGCGAACGGGGATTGACCACGTTAGTAAAGACGCAAGATGGGCCACAGAAAACATCATCCTCTAAAACCACGCCCGTGTACACGGAAACGTTATTCTGGATTTTGACGTTGCTGCCGATGATCACATCATTAGCAACAAAGACGTTTTGTCCCAGCACGCAGCGTTCACCAATTTTCGCATGCTTCATCACATGTGAAAAATGCCAGATTTTAGTACCCACCCCAATTTCACACGGTTCATCCACATAAGCGCTGGGGTGAACGAAATAACCTCTATGCTCGTTGCTTACCATCGCTCAATGCCCTTCCACAGCAAGCGTGACCGGTTCACCGTTCGTGACCAACGATCGCTGCGCAGCTTGCAGCACTTTCAGCACCCGCAACCCACTCATGCCATTCGTCATCGGCTGTTGACGCGTCGCCATAGCATTCAAGAATGCCCGACATTCTTGCTTCAACGGCTCCTCTTGCGGAAAAAGCACAGGCTCCCCCGCCCCTTTGATGGGAACCGGCTCCCCTTCCTGCCAATCGACGCGCTGATCGTATAGAACCAACTGCTTGGCCACATCATCGAAACTGGCCATTTTCTTGGAACCGATCACCACCAGGCGTTGCTCTTTGAAAGGATGCAACCAGGAAACGAAAATGTGTGCCCGAACGCCGTTATCGAAGAGCAAGTTGGTAACCGTCACGTCGGCGATATTGGGCCGCACATAATTCCCGCCAGTCGCGACCACCTGGAACGGAAGGCTACCGATCAAACGCACAATAACGGCTATATCATGCGGGGCAAAGCTCCAGAGGATGTTCTCCTCCCGCCGAATTTTCCCCAGGCTCAAGCGATTGGAGTAGATGTAACGAACTTTCCCTAATGCACCATCCCGAACCAATTCGAGAAGTCGCACAATAGCGGGGTGGTATTCCAGCACATGCCCAACCAGCAGAATCCGCTTCTGCCGTTCGGCCAGACGAACCAGGTCCAAGCCTTGTTCGTAAGTCAACGCCAAAGGCTTTTCTACAAATACGTCTTTGCCGGCTAACAAAGCCTGGCGCGTCACCTCATAATGTGTTTCCGCCGGCGTGGCGATAACCACCCCGGCGACATCCGACTCCCAAATCCGTTTCGACTCCGCGACCACTGGCAGTCCCGGCACAAGTTGTTTGGCTTTCTCTCGTCCCGCAGATGTCACATCACATACCAGTCGCAGAACACCCAACTGGGCGAAATTACGCACCAGATTCTTACCCCAGTAACCACAGCCGATCACCGCGACATCCGTTTGTCCCTTAGGCACCAATAAGTCCCCCCTAACAAATATTTCGTGCGGCGCTTTCCACTCCTGAATACCCTGCGGTTGGCCCCATTCGTTACTACTCGGGCCGGCCTCGGCGAGCAATGAATTGTCCGCCTGTTGTCGCGAAACCCGTTGATGGACATTTACAAAATAATCAGGCACAATATAGGGTAAAGTCTAGGCGTTGCGAAAGGAGGAAATCATGCCACGACGTTTGGAAATCACCCTAACGAACAAACAGCGCTTCGAGCTGGAAGGCGCCCGTGATCGTCATGAGAAAGCATATATTCGCGAGCGTGCTGCTGCGATTCTCAAGATTGCTGAGGGGATGGCTGGAAGCCAAGTTGCACGTCAAGGTCTACTCAAACGCCGCCAGCCCGATACGATCTATACCTGGGTACGTCGCTGGAAGGATGGGGGGCTAGATGGCCTATTGATCAAGCCAGGACGCGGGCGAAAGCCCGCTTTTTCCCCCTAAACACTCGAACGCAGAGGAGGCAAGGGAGGCTCTATTGCATGTTGTGGGGAGAGAGCCTATCCACTTTGGCCATCGGCGGAGCCGCTGGACACTGGCCCATCTGAGACAGACCTGCACATGGCTCAATTTGGCCAGCCTAGGGGGACTGTCTCGTCTGTTGAGGCGGCTCGACATCCGGTACAAACGCGGACGAGATTACGTTCATAGCCCAGATTCCTTGTATGACGATAAGCTGAGCTTGATTGAATTGGCTCGTTTGCGTGCACAATATGACACGGAGCGCTACGTCTTCTTGTACCTAGATGAATTGACCTACTACCGGCAGCCCAGTGTTGCCCAAGCCTATGCCGCTAGAGGAACGGATCAGCCGCTAGCCCGTTGGAGCCACCGCTCTAACACCTCTTTTCGGATCGTCGCAGCCCTTAATGCTCATACGGGCCAAGTGAGCTACCGTCAAAGGTCTAGGATCACCGTCAACCAACTGTCTGCTTTCTATGCAGACATCCGGGAGGACTACCCCAAAGCGGAGGTTATCTATGTGGCCCAGGATAATTGGCCCGTCCATTTCCATCCCAACGTGCTGGCACGGCTGCAAAAGCAGACTTGGCCTTATCCGTTCAGCAGACCGCCGAATTGGCCTACCACCCCTACGGCGAAGGCCATACACGATGATTTGCCCATCCAACTCCTGTGCCTGCCAACCTATGCTTCGTGGTGCAATCCCATCGAGAAACTTTGGCGCTGGCTCAAGCAGGACGTGTTACATCTCCATCGTCTCAGTGATCAGTGGCAAGAACTCAAACAGCAGGTGGCTGCCTTCTTGAACCAGTTCCTTGAGGGCTCGACAGACTTACTGCGTTACGTCGGCCTACTACCTGATTAAATTGTTAATGTTCATAAGCCCGTCACCCCGCCGCCGGCACCACCCTGTCCGCCTGCACGAAACGGCTCAGGGCGGGGTCGTAGTAGCGCGTGTTGCGTAGGGGCGCACGGCCGTGCGCCCCTACTATTGTATCATCTTCCCGCTGGCCTGTAAAGCGGTACGTGGTAGCCATCGTGCCCCACGTGTACCGACCGGCTCGCCCCATACGCCCGGTAGCGCCGCTCCGACTGCCGGCCTCCGCGCGCGCTCGTTGGCCCGTTACGGCCTGGTTCCCACTACCTCTCCCGTCTTCGCGTCTATGTAGATGTTCAACTCTTCTCCCGTTGCTAGATCAAGGTACGACGCTCGCCACAACACGGGGCCCTTCCCTGGGGTCCCTGTCGGCCCACGACGTTCCAGCTTCACGAACATGCTGACAGCTTTTCTCTTGACAAATTTCTCCCCCCCATGCCGCTGGGCGATCTTCGCTGCCTCGATGCTGTCAATTGTAAAGTCGTCCGGTTCAATCGGCACCGTCTGGTACACAGCTACCGGGTGACTGAATATCCCCGTACCACAATGCCCCGGCTGGGAACAGCCGGCACTGAACTCATGATACTTGTCACTGGGTGACTGAAAGGTAAAATCAAGAGGAAATAGCATGATATCGTCGTCTTTCGCCACGTCAACATCAATATCAACCAAATAAGCGTCAGAATGCCACTGTCGGGCTAGCATAAAGGCATTCGTTATCACAGCCCGAGCTGAATAGACCCGCAACGGGGTATAGTATCTCTCGGCGCCCTTCGCACCTGAACCACAGCCAGCTAGCGAGAGTAACAGGGCCAACAAGAAGCCAACCGTGCCAAACGACCAGAGTACTCGGATTGGGCGCTGCCAATGAGACTCCCCGATCAATTTCTTACAGCACTGCATGATCCCTCCCTCTGAATATCGCTTACTCCAACTCCAATCACTGCCAACCCAGTTCGGGAACTCACTGTGGCGGCGCCGGCACCCCACTCGGAAAGCGCGTCTTGGTCAGCGCTGTATACATGTTGGGGTCTTTGAGCCACACCTGGGTAAACTCGACTTTGGCTTCGCGGAGTTGCTGTGGGTGGGTATCCATCAGCGCTTCCACGTAGAACGGCTCGTAGTTCCAGTTGAGTTCGTTTGATCTCACGCCGACTTTATTCAAGAATTTCTGCAGGGGGAGGTTATTGGCGCGCCCAGTTATGAAACCCCGCAGGTGAGATGTATCCTCAGGTCCCAA
>JAADFV010000407.1:0-1825 GCA_013152695.1 Chloroflexota bacterium
GGGCAATAACCGTACTTTCGAGGGCAACAAGCGGTTGGGTCATGGGACAGAAGGAAGGAGAGAATAAAGGTCGGGAGAGCAGATGGGCAATGCCCCTTGGCGCGGCAAGCAGTTTTTATCGGTGAGGATGAATTCCGCATCGACGATGGGCTTTCATCCTCACCCCCTAAAGCACTACCCCTGTGGGATCGTTACCCACATCGAGCATGGCTTTACGCACATTGACGGGAATGAGTAGGAGTAAGCCAACCACAAAGAAAAGAATGACAGAGAGAATGGCCACGCGAGAACTGCCGGTAAATTGCACAGCCGCAGCAAAAACCAGAGGTCCAATCCAGGAAGTACCCCGCTCGCTAATTTCGTAGAAACCGAAGAATTCTGATTCATTCTGGCGAGGAATCAGTTGCGAATACAAGGAGCGACTGAGAGCCTGCGATCCCCCCATGACGATAGCGACAAACACGCCCAAGAGGAATAGCTGCCAGACCTGATAAAGGAGAGCATAGGCGTAAATGACAATCCCTGCCCAAATAACGAGGGAGATGAGAATCGATTTTTTAGCACCTAGTCGCCCGGCAATGCGGCCAAAGAGCAACGCCCCAAAGAAGGCCAGGAATTGAATCATTAGGATCAGAATCATAAGGACATCTGCGCCTACTCCCAACTCTGTAGACGCAAACAAGGTGGCTACGACGATTACAGTCTGAATGCCATCATTGTAGATCAGGTAGGCGATGAGATACTTGAGGGTCTCTGGATATAGGCGATACATGGTAGTCAGGGTACGGATAATCTGTTTCACACCTTGACTAAGGTAGGTCTCACCTTCCGGCAATTCTTTGAGAGGGCGCCGCTGACGCAAGGTACGAGCAGGAAAAGCCAGGGTGAAGATCATCCACCAGGCCCCGGCCAGGGCTAAGCTGATTCGCACTGCCAGCCCTTTATCTTCCATGATAGTGAAGAGTCCTAAGGCAATGGCCAAGGCCAGGCCCCCGCCAAGATAACCCAAAGCCCAGCCGAAAGAACTGACGCTATCCCGGTCTTTGGGCTCAGCGATATCTGGAAGAAAAGCATTGTAGAGCACCACCGCCGCCCCAAAAGAAAGATTGGCAACAACGAACAGCAAACCGCCTAATACTACGGCCCCGTTTGTTCCCAGCAATAACATGTCGGGTTGAATGAAGAAGAGCAATAAGGTAGCCACCGAACCAATGGTGGCAAAGGTCAACATCAGCCGTTTCTTCAGGGTCGAATAATCGGCAATGGTCCCTAAAAGCGGCAGCAGAAACACCTGTAAAACAACGGAAATTGAGACCATCGTGGGAAAGAAGGCGTCGGGCTCAAACTGTATTCCCAAAAAACTTATGCTACCCGCACCTTCGGCAAGACTGGATAAATACGGCCCCAAGAGGGTGGTGACAACAATGGTGCTAAAGGCGGAATTGGCCCAATCATACATGGCCCAACTAAAAATTTCCTTGCGGTTTGTATCAACTGGCCGGTGCGCTACAACAGTTTCACCCATGATTACACTCCTTTTTGGAAATAAAAAAATTAGGATCAAGCAAAGAACAATATTACCTGGCAAATCATAACATACATTTCCCTGATGCCACGTTTTGGTCGAACAGTCGGTAGGAGAAGTCAACCGAAAATAGAGCAGGGACGAATCACCGTACCCATCGCCAAAGTAAAATGGCGGATAGCAGGGCAAGACCACCTCCGAACAAGAAGGGTGCGGCCGGCCCCAGGCCCGACCAGCCACCGACGCCCTGCCAGAGGAGACCGGCAATCACGCTGGCGGGTAGCACTGTGAGACCGATGG
>JAADFV010000407.1:1830-4407 GCA_013152695.1 Chloroflexota bacterium
GCGTGATAGACGCCAAAAGCAGCGCCACGCTGTTCGACTGGAGCCAAATCAGCGACCACCGCCTTGGCCACACCTTCGGTCAGAGCGTAATACACACCGTACAGGGCATAAAGCAGCCAAAAATGCCAGGTACGATCTGCACCGGCGAAGCCAAGATACACCAAAGCATACAATAACCAGCCAACAATCATCACTTTACGCCGCTCCACCCGATCGGAGAGGGCGCCGGCAGGAGTGGCCAGAAGTGTGTACACCAGATTGAAACCGGCAATCATGGCCAGGACCGAAATCACGTTCGCGCCGGCACTTTGTGCCCGAAGAATCAAGAATGCATCGGTGCTGTTGCCCAGGGTGAAAAGCACCATAACCGCAAGAAAGCGATGATAACGACGATCAAAACCACGTAGCGATAGAGAGGGAGGGGTGGCCGAGCCTGGTCGCGAAATTTCTTTGACGCCCCAGAGAATGAGAACCACCGCTAAGAACGCCGGCAGCAGCGCCCAACCCACCACAGTGCGAAAAGTCGAGGCATTCAGCAGGAGGTCACCGGTTTGGGCACGCCACACCAGCCAAATTGCCAGCAAAAGCCCCACAAAGGCACCACCAGTATCAGCGGCACGGTGCAAGCCAAAGGCGATGCCACGATGTTTGGCAGAGATTGAGTCGGCGATCAAGGCATCACGCGGGGCGGTGCGGATACCCTTTCCCAAGCGGTCGATAAAACGATAAATCAACACCACCGGCCAACTGTTGGCGATCAAAAGTAGGGGGGTGGCCAGGGCGGCAATGCCATAACCTGTTGCGGTTAGCCCTTTGCGCCGTCCCAGCTTATCCGAGAGCCAACCCGAGTAAATCTTGACCAGGCTTGCCGTAGTCTCAGCAATGCCTTCGATGAGGCCAATAATGCCAGTACGCACGCCAAGGACGTTGGCCAGGAACAAAGGCAAGAGATGGATGAGCATTTCACTGGCAATATCCCGCAAAAAGCTCACACCAGACAACACCCAAACATTACGAGGTACAGACCGCATGCGACGAATCATAAGGAGCAACTCCTGAAATTGAATAGGCAGCTACGGAATAAAAGAGTATGGTGCATTATACCGCTATGGCGTATTTGCAGCTATCTCGATGATGATCTTGCCGAAATGCTCACCGGCGACCATACGGCGAAGGGCCTGAGGATAGGAAGCCAGAGGCCATACACTGTCGATCACAGGCGTAAACTTCCCCTGGAATAGGAGCTTGAACATTTGCCGAGCATCATGCATATTGCCCATCGAGCTACCAATGATACGCAACTGACGTACGAAGATGAAGCTCACCGATATTTCTATGCCGTAGCCACTGGTACCGCCGACGGTTAGCAAACGCCCTTGTTTGGCCAGGCAACGTAGACTGCTGGGCCACGTAGCCGCACCCACATTATCGACGACAACATCCACACCCCGGCCTTTACTCTTTTTCCAAACAGCTTTCCCCCAGTTGGCATCCGCACTACGATCGTGTACCCAATCAGCACCCAGCGCCCGCGCTTTTTCCGCTTTGGCGGCATTACCGGCGATGACCCACACCATAGCGCCGGCCAGTTTCGCCAATTGCAGAGCGGCGATATTGACGCCTCCACCTGAGCCGACGATAAGCACGGTCTCCCCCGGCCGCAGACCCCCATCGACAATGAGATTACGCCAGGCGGTGAGGTGGGCAAGGCTGGCCGCGGCCGCCAGTTTGAGATCGAAACCTTCGGGCACAGCTACGAGGTTACGGGCGGGGATTTTCATGTATTCAGCATAGCTGCCGGCGACGTGTTCGCCGACAATGGAAAAGTGCTCGCAAAGATGGTGATCCCCGCGCTGGCAATAGTGGCAGCGGTTGCAGAAAAGGGTGGGGTTGCCGCTGACGCGCTGGCCAATCTCCCAGCCTTCTACCTGATCCCCCACAGCCGCGATTTCGCCGGCAAAGTCGGAGCCAGGGATGTGTGGAAAGCTGAGATCAAGGCCTTTCCACCCGCGGCGTACCCAGTCATCCAGGCGGTTGAGGGCAGCATAGTGTACTTTGATCAGGACTTCATCCGGCCCAATTTCGGGCACAGGCATGTTGTCGACATATTCGTAGACGTCGAAATCAGGGCTGTGTTGGTTAAAGATAATGGCATGCATAGGACTAGCGATTGGTGATAGATGGTTTGGGGTTTGTTAAGCTGTCAGGGCAGATTTCTTGTCGGCAGGGGTGGCTTTCCCCATCCTACCGCAGCTTCAGTTCGTTGCGGGCGATGACCATACGCTGAATCTCGCTGGTGCCTTCGTAAATTTCCGTAATCTTGGCGTCACGGAAGTAGCGTTCGATAGGGAGCTCTTTTGAATAGCCCATACCGCCATGAATTTGCACGGCCTGATGAGCACAGAACATGGCGGTTTCGCTGGCGAAGAGCTTGGCAATGGCGGCGGCGGTAGTGAAGCGAGCACCGCTCTCCCGTGCCGCAGTCTTTTCCAGTGCGGCTTGATAGACAAGTAAACGGCTAGCCTCGATGCGAGATTTCATATCAGCAATCTTTTGCTGGATCATCTGGAAGGAACC
>JAADFV010000408.1 GCA_013152695.1 Chloroflexota bacterium
TTCTGGCTACAAACTACGGGCCTTGGGCTTGGACGCGCCTCAACCCGGAGATCTCCATGGCCCCCTTACAACCACCCCCGCTCCACCGGCTCAGCAGGCCCAGTCTTCGTTATCATCCCCAAGCCATATCCCCACCTGGATCGAATGGGCGCTACTGGCCCTGATCATGGTCGTGGCCATCTGGCTGCGTGTAGCTTACATCCGGCAGATGCCCCCCGGCATTTTCATCGACGAGACCAACGCAGCCCTCGACGGCCTGCGTATCCTCGAAGGCCGCCCCGATAGCCTCTTTGGCACTGGCTGGTTCGAGACACCCAACGGCTTCGTCTACTTACAGACCCTCTTCTTCCGTCTTCTGGGCACCACTTTTCTGGCGATCAAACTGCAATCACTGCTACCGGGCATTCTCACCGTACTGGCACTATATTTTCTCGCTCGCGAGCTTTTCGGCGTGCGTACGGCTCTGTTTAGTGCTGCCTTTTTGGCCATCAATCGCTGGCATTTCAACATGAGCCGTTGGGGCTGGAATGAGGTATATCCACCGCTGATCATGGTGCTGACGCTGCTCTTCATCTTACGCGGGGTTCGGCGCCGCCATTGGGGTGATTGGCTTCTGGCCGGGTTGTTGTTAGGGCTGGGAATGTACACCTATCTTGCCATCCGCCTGGTCGTCGTCGTCATCTTCCTTTATTTGGCCTATCGTGTCTTGTTCGAACGGGGATTCCTACGGCGTCAGTGGCAGGGCTTATTGCTCTTTTTCTTTATCTATCTCCTTACCTTTGCCCCGCTGGGCTTCACCTACATCAAAAGCCCCTTCACCTTCCTCAATCGCACCGAGCAGGTGAGTATCAAGCACGACATCGATGCCGCGGGGGGAGATCTGCAGCCGCTGTGGCAGTCGCTTAAGCGCCATGCCCTCATGTTCCACGTCAAGGGCGACCTCAATCCCCGCCACAACCTGCCGGGCCGCCCCATGCTCGATCCTATCACCGGCGCCTTCTTCCTCTTGGGGTTGGCCTGGGCGTGCTGGCGATGGCGTGATCACCGCCATGCCTTGTTGCTGATCTGGATACCGGTGGTGCTGCTGGGAGGCATTCTCTCGCAATTGAGTGAAGCCCCCCAGGCTTACCGCGTGCTGGCTGTAGTTCCGGCCATCGCCCTCCTAGCAGGCGAGGCCCTTGATCTCAGCCTGCGGGGACTCATGGCGGCGCTGCCCCGGCGCGACTGGAGGCCCGCACTGGCCGGTCTCGTCGCCCTGGTGGGACTGGGTGGGGCCGGCTGGCTCAATTATGACCTCTACTTCCACCAACAGATGGAAGATCCTGCCGTTTATACCGCTTTTTCACCTCTGGAGACCACGGTTGCCCGTGAAGTGCTGGCCAAACGTGCTGATCACCGCCTTTATCTCAGTCCCCGGCTATATTATTTCTCGCCCTTACGTTTCTTCGCGTACGAACCCACGCGCCCCATCGGCATCGACATTGGTCCCTGGCATTATTCGCCCTTTGCTCGCCTCGGTGGTGGCCTCGATCATCCTGGTTATCAGCTCGCTGATCCGGCCCTTGACCTGCCTCTGCCCGATCTTGGCGGCGATAATGCCCTGTTCTTGCTCGACCTACATTTCCAGTATGTGCTCGATCTCTTCACCTACTACTACCCCGGCACCCAGTCCGAAATCATCTATGACCGCCTGCAACGGCCTTTGTACCTCAGCGTAACCATCCCAGGCGACGAAATAAGTGCCTTACAGGCCCACAACCGTGCTGCCGAGCAGGCCGAAATCCGTGGCCTCTACATTCCCCAAACTGCTGACTACGCCCTGGAAGTACTCTCGCCCCAGGCCACGGCGCCCGTACAGATCAGCATCGATGGCCGCGTCTTGCCGCCGGGCATGAACACCCTCGGCAAAGGCCTGCATGCCATCCAATTCCTCAATCCGCCCGACCTGCCGCCCGATACACCTGTGCTCCGTTGGGATGGTCCTGCCGGCTCCGGCCCCGTGCCGGACACCTACCTATTCCGTAAAGCGCCTAGCGGGCAAGGACTGCTTGGTACATACTATTTGAACAGCGATTGGACACCACCACCCTTCATGCAGCGCATCGATCCCTTGCTCCTCACAGCTTGGAGCGACGAAGAACCGGTTTTCGGCCCCTTCAGCGCCACCTGGACCGGTTCTCTGCTGGTGCCCAGCGATGGCGAATACCGCCTGCATTTAAATGCCGACGATGGCGTACGCCTTTGGTTAGACGGGCAAATCATTGCCGAAAGCCTCACACCAGATACCGTCAATCAGATAGCCAGTGTTGTGCAACTTTCGCGGGGAGCACACGCTATCCGTATCGATTACTTCCAACGCGGCGGTGGCAAAGCCCTGGAATTCTTCTGGCAGCCGCCGGCCCAGCCCTTGCAACCGGTGGCCCCAGCCTACTTGCGGCCGGGAAAGTAAGCTGCGGTAGTGCCTATGTTGTATGGGAGAGGAGGGGAAAATGGTTGGGTAGCAGACCTCTGGACGAAAAACCAGCTCTGCTGTTATAATTCATCACGCGGCAAATGCAAAATTCGCCCCCGAATTCGCCCCCGTGCCTACAGTTTCCCTTGAATTTATCAATGGATTGCAAACTGCCCTGGCA
This sequence comes from Chloroflexota bacterium, assembly GCA_013152695.1. The sequence continues at coordinate 2,634 of JAADFV010000408.1, forward strand.
GTAACCTTACACTTTCCACCGCTGAGCATGACTATGAGAGTTTTCTACGTCGAAGATGATGCGCATGATATCGAGCTTGTCAAGCAAGCACTGATAGCTGATGATCCCACCACAGAGATCGCGGTAGCACATACAGTGGATACTGCACGTGAACAGTTGCTTAAGGAGGGAAATAGTTATGATGTGATTATCGTGGATATTTCCCTGCCGGACGGATCGGGTTTGGATTTGATTTCTGAACTACGACAGAGCTCTATTTCCAGCCCCATTATTGTCCTCACCGGATATGGGGACGAAGCTGCAGCATTAACCGCCTTACGCATCGGCGCCGATGATTTTCATGTCAAGTCCTCTGACTTCGTCCAGCTCCTCCCAGCCACACTCTCGGAAACCGTCAAGCGTTATCGTCAAGAAAGTTATCGCCTGCAGCATCCTCTACGCGTGCTTTATGCCGAGCATCAGGCAACTGATATCGACCAGACTCAGCGTTATTTTTCCGCTAAAGCTCCCGAACTCCGCCTGGAAATTGTGCGCAGTAGTGAGGAAGTCCAGCAACGCCTGCCTGAAGATGCCTCCCAGCCCGCAGATTTCGATGTCTTGCTCCTGGACTATCACTTAGAAGGGGACGGACCGATCGAATTATTACGGATGATTCGCTATGAACGGGGCCTAGATATTCCCATTGTCTTGATCAGTGAGCAGGGAGATGCAAGTATCATTGCTGCCGCCATGCGATTTGGCGCCTCAGATTATGTGCTCAAGCACCCCGGCTATCTCTATCAACTACCTTTTGCCTTATTCAATGCATACTACCGGGTGCAATTAGCGAGAGAGCAGGCGGCATTACGCGAAAGTGAAGCACGCTTCCGCCGTCTCACAGAAAATGTCCCCGATATCATTTATCGCTTTGATTTTTACCCGACCCCACATCTCAGTTATGTAAGCCATGCCGTATCCGAGGTACTCGGTTATTCTCCATCCGAATGCCTGGCTTCTCCCGCCCGATTTCCTGAGTTTGCTCACCCTGACGATAGACCACAGCTATTGGCAGCAATGAAAAGCGAGCCGGCTGTGGCTCAGTTTAATCCTATCCGCTGGCTGCATAAAAATGGCCGCACAGTTTGGATCGAACAGCGTGCAAGTCCTGTCTATGATGAGGACGGCAAATTGATTGCTATCGAGGGTGTAGCACGCGATATCACGGAGCAGAAACAAGCAGAAGCACTGCTACATGCCTACTACATGCGCTTGGAAGAAATGGTAGAGGAGCGCACGCGTGAACTGCAGGAAGCCCAAACAGAACTTTTGAAACAAGAGCGCCTGGCCATCCTCGGGCAATTGGCTGCCAGCGTCGGACATGAGCTCCGTAACCCCCTCAGCGTCATGGCCAACGCCGTCTACTATTTGCGCCTGATCCAGCCCGACCGGAATGCCCAGGTATCGGAGTATTTGGATATTCTCGCCGGAGAAATCAAGAAATCTTCGCACATTATTCAAAGTCTACTCGAATTTGCCCGCACGAAACAGGTACATCTCGAACCTAACGCAATCGACAGGATGATCAATGTCGTCCTGACGGGCCTGGACCAACCCGATAACATCGAAGTGATTACAGACATCCCCGAGGACCTAGCACCTGTCTACGTCGATGCACAGCATATGGATCAGGTCTTCACCAACTTGATCCTCAATGCCTATCAAGCTATGCCGGAAGGAGGCACGTTAACTATTGACGCCAGTTTCTGCGAGGAAGGAGTGGGGGAAACATCCGAATCTGTGCCTGCTATCAAAGTACGTATCCGCGACACAGGTGAGGGGATTGCTCCCGAACATTTAGAAAGAATATTCGAGCCCTTGTTCACGACAAAAACCCGGGGCGTGGGCCTCGGTTTGGCTTTAGTCAAAAGTCTGATTGAAGCAAATCACGGTCGTATCGAGGTAGAAAGCAAATTAGGAAAAGGGGCAACCTTTACCGTGTGGCTTCCCACGGCAACAGTGTAGTCCCTTGTCCAGTCATGGAACAGATGCCATGAGCGTTTGCACGCCGATAATGATAAAAATGATCTGTGCACATAAACCATCTGTAGCCTGGAAGACCAGAAAACCGGGAAACCAGAAAACCAGGGCGCCAAGTCCCGGTTTTCTGGTTTTCTGGTTTCCCGGTTTACAAAAGGAGCCGCCCACTTTTACCCTTTTAGCCTTTTACCCTTGTCAACTTTTCCCTATTTTCAGAATCGATGCCATGAGCATTTGCACACCGATGTGGATGAAAATAACCTATGCACAGACCATCTGTAGCCCGGAAAACCTGTAAACCGGAAAAACCGGGATGGAGCGGCTTTGCCCACAACCGGCCTGGTGTTCTGGGCTACAGGTTTTCTGGTCTACTGTGCTATGAGTCTACATTGATACC
>JAADFV010000409.1 GCA_013152695.1 Chloroflexota bacterium
ACAGTAGACCAGAAAACCTGTAGCCCAGAACACCAGGCCGGTTGTGGGCGAAGCCGCCCCATCCCGGTTTTCCGGTTTACGGGTTTTCCGGGCTACAGATGGTCTATGTGTACAGATCATTTTCATCATTATCGGCGTGCAAACGCTCATGGCATCTGCTCCGAAAAATAGGACGCGGACTAACGCGGACGGACACGGATGGCTAGCTCAATCGAAGAATGTCCTCGTTTATTCCCGGCCATATCTGCGGGCATCAGCACTATCTGCGTCCTCTTTTCGTTCTTATTGGCGTGCAGCGGCCCATGGTGTCTGCTCTGTGGCAGAATGTGGATGCGCCTAATCAACAGAGAGAACGTTGACATCGAAAGGTTGGGATGTGGCCAGGGTGGTGTTGTGGGGCCCTATGATTTTGGCATAGAGTGTGTGGCGTCCGGCTGAGGGTGAGAGGATGGAGAAGGACCACAGGCCATTTTCATCGCTAATCGTCTGGCCCAACCATTCGTCGCCATCGAAGATTTGGATGGTGGCATTGGGATCGGCTGTGCCGCTTACGGAAAATGCCTGCCCCGAGTGATAAGTGGCGGCATTGAGATGGAAGCGGGGTGGGTTTTGGATGGGTGGGGCAATGATGATGGTGAGGGGTTCGGAGCTGGCCAGGGGTGTTTTCGGGTCGAGTAAACTTTGAGCCTTAAGCTTGTGTTCGCCGGGGAAGAGGGTCATCGGTAAGGTGAAGCTCCACTGTCCTGTTGCATCGGCGGTTGTGGCACCCAACAAGTTGTCATTATCGTAAATTTGAATGAGGTTACCCGGATCGGCACGACCACTGATCTGAGCAGGGGCATTTGCGGCAAAGACAGCCCCGGAGACAGGGGCACTAAAGGTAGGAATGGTCGACTTCGCTATGCGATATGCCCGGGGCCCTGATACGATGAGGATAACAAGCAATAGCAAGGAAAAGGCCAGTTTCCAACGATCCAGAGGCCAGTACCAGTAAGGAGGATTTTCGTATTTGACCATGGCAGCTTCTCCTGCTAGGAAACGAGTCGTGCTTGGGCCTGGTCGATCCAGCTGGCAAAGTCTGGCCTGCGCCATTCCGGAGCTTTGATCACCTGGGCGAGGGTATCTTCATCACTTGTGGCCAGGGCGGCGAAGCTGTCGATGCCTGCTTCGTAGAGACGGGCGGCAAAGGTGGCGCCAATACCATCGATCAAGGTGAGATCGTTATCGTTAGCTTCAGGTGGAGGCGCCACTGCGAGAATTTGCGCCTGCTCAATCCAGGTAGTGGTATCTACTTTGCGCCAGGCAGGGGGATCGACAATGGCATGTAGTTCTTCGGGTGTGCGTGCGGCGAGCTGAGCGAAGCTATTGATGCCGGCTTCATTGAGGATGGCCGCAAATTTGGCGCCAATACCTTTGATGCGAGTGAGATCGTCGCTGGACGGCAGTTCCGGTATTGAGACCTCGAGATCGGCTTCGGGGGGAATGTCGTCGATAGCAGGGAGCTGGGGTTGGATGATGTGGGGTAATGCCGGGGGAGCTGGATCGGGGCTCGTTAGAACGATATCCGGCACTTGTGGCAGGGAAAGCTCGGGCTCGCTGATATCGATCTCGGCAAGTTCCGACGGGTTGAGCTCAGGATCAGCGAGATCGATTTCCTCCAGTTCGGGCGAAGTAAGCTCGGGGTTAGCAAGGTCGATTTCCGAGATTTCGGAGGGTATGATCTCAGGGTCAGTCGGATCGATATCCGATATTTCGGGAGGAGGGAGCTCGGGGTCAGCGAGGTCGATTTCCGAAAGCTCAGAGGGGCTGAGGTCAGGAGCAGTGAGAACGATGTCTGGTATTTCGGCTGGGCTGGATTCTTTTGCGTCTTCCGTGATTGCTGCTGGCTGCGCTGCGACCATCTCCTTGCTGAGCTCTTCCAGTTCTGCTTTGAGAGCGTCGATGTGAGCCTCGGCAGCAGCCAGCTCCGCGGTCTGTGCCTGGACCTTGTTGCGTAGTACTTCGATTTCTTTTTGATTGGCAATCCATTTGCGGCGCCAGAACCAAAGATCGACTAACCATTCCAGAACAAAGCCAAGCAAGAATCCAAGGAGGAGAAGAAGCCAGGGGGCCAGATTCGACATAATGCGTACTCCTGTGGGGACGGGGGAAATGAGGATATGGTTTACATCGACGCTTGAAATGTTGGCTCTCACCTCGCTCTGGTGGCTTGCTTGTTAGTGGCTATGGAGCGAAAGGGAGGTGCAAGAAAAAACTGATGGGGGGAGAGTGAGAGTGGTTTGACGCAGTTGACCCAGGAGGGCGCCGATGCCGAAGTCGACAATAGAGAAATAGTCACACCATTTTGGCTGATAGTGTACATACAGCCCTCCTTTCTGTCAACTGATACCCGATAGCCCCAGCAGTAGCAAACCGGTTGCCAACATGGTTAGTTTGCCTTTAGCGGTAAATAAATCGCTAGATTTTTTCGCTAGAACCAGAAAACGTTTAAGGCAGAGGCGCAAAAACGCTAAGAGCTTTTTTTCCTCTTTGCGTTGAAGTCTTCTTGGTTCCGGCTTGTTCGGGTTAGGGGGGCTTGAAGGAACTCCGTTTGAGAGCATGGTCAGAGCGGAGGGATGAGGACTTGCATGGAGGGAAATATAGCGGTTCTTGCCAGGTAGGGGCGACTGTTGCTGGTGTAACTTCAGAATTTCTTAATCTTTTCTTTACGACTTCTTTGACCTTGCGTGCTACCTTGAAGATAGCAACGGATAACACGCCGTTGCTTCGACCGTATGCGATGGTCAGTGGTCAATCGTCCAGAGTCACGACAATGATCACCTCAGCATCGAAAAGTCACCGCCTTTCCCCTCAAGGAGATTTATCATGATACGCAAAAGTTTTCTACTCAGCATTCTCATGCTTACTGTGGGAATAGGGGCAGCAGGTTGTCGCCCTGTACCTGCACCGCCTCTGCCTCCCGAAGCCGGGCCCAACGTAATGCCGGGCTGGGGTTGGCTTACGGCACCGATGGGTTGCCTGCTCCCTCTGTTCATTGGCGTTGTCGTTATCTTGGCCGCCATCGGTCTTTTTTCTTTGGTCAAGGAAAAATGGCCGGCGGGACGAACCCTTTTGGGTTCAGGCTCCGCTCCTTCAGCCAAAGAAATCGTAAAGGCGCGCTACGCGCGTGGTGAGATTGATCGCCAGGAATACCGGCGCCTCTTACACGATCTTGATGAAGCCGCACAAAGTCAGCCCCCCTTTAAGGAGGACGAATGAAACCGGCACGCAAAGGGGGACCACCACCTCATCCTCCGGCAGAAATGTCACCACCACAGGATTCTCGAACTGTAGAGCTTCGCGCCGGCTTTGAGTTGGACAGTGCCTATCGAGAGATGCGTCGGGCAGAACTCTTGCTCGAGCAAATGGAATCCTTTGTCCCTCCGGCGCCGGAAATAATCGACGCCAGGCAAGTACTGGAACTGGCATCCACCCTCTATCGGAAATCCTACCAGGCATACACTGCCGCTCAGCACCTTCGAGCAGCCGAATATGCCGTCGCCGTCAAAGATTTATTACGTGCCGTGGAGAAATTCTACAACATCGCCATTACACCCTGATTCGGTTAGTCAGTTCTGGCGAAAGTGATTTTCCGCGATCAAAAGAACCTGGCAACAGCTGTTCGAGCAGCAAGCAAACTAAGGCATAGAAAGGCAACAGAAATGATCAACACAGACAGAGATCAAGACAACACAGCTACTTTGCCCACGTATATTTGGGGGGCAGCCAGACGGAATAGCATTCTTGTTTTGCTCATCCTGCTCCTGGTTGCCCTCACCTTGCTGCAAGGGTACGGGCTCAGGGATATCGCCACTTATTACAAATGGGTGGAGTGGAACACAATTGCTGCCCTCACAGGCATCCTCATCATCACCACCGGGGTGAGGGAAAGCAACTTTCTCGGTAAGGTCGCCAGCCAGATTTTGCACGGCCCCATGTCGGAGCGATATCTGGCCGGCTTGCTGATCATGCTTTCTGCTCTGCTGGCAACAGTTCTGACCAATGACATCACCTTGTTCATTATCGTTCCCTTGACGATGAGCCTGCAGGCCCAGCTTAAAAATGACATCACGAAAATCATCGTTTTCGAAATCATTGCCGTCAACGTCGGATCGGCCTTGACGCCTCTCGGTAACCCGCAGAATCTGTTCTTGTGGCATGAATGGGGGCTTTCTTTCAGTGCCTTTGTTGTCAAAATGATGCCTCTCGTCATCCTTTTGCTTTTGTTGCTCCTGATCCTTGCCCGATTTTCTTTCACAGAACATAGATTGAAGGTGATGACTCACACAAACGAGGATTACGATGCACGGCTTCTCATCTTCTCGTTGCTGATGCTGTGTGGATATCTGGTTGCATTCGAGCTGAGATGGGCAGTCCTCACCCTACCTCTCATCGCCTTCGTGGTGTATGCTGTTTTCTACAGGCATGTTCTGCAGCAGGTAGATTGGCCTGTCCTGCTCATTTTTATCCTCATGTTTGTTGATTTTGGTCTCATATCCGAACTCAAGCCGGTTGTTGTACTGATGGAACGAGTTGGTCAGATGGGCACAGGCGGCATCTTTTTGTGTGCTTTGCTGATTTCGCAGGCCATCAGCAACGTCCCGGCAGCCATTCTCCTTTCTCGTTTCTCTCACAATTGGCTGGCCATTGCTTATGGCGTCAATGTGGGGGGGAATGGCCTTGTCATCGCCTCCCTGGCGAACCTGATTGCCCTGAGAATGGCAGGAAGTACAAGAATTTGGCTCAAGTTTCACGAGTTTTCTCTGATTTATCTCTCGGTTAGCGCTTTTCTGATTTACTTTCTGCTTCGGTCGCACTCTGAGCAGTGGTTGGCCACTCTTGGTAGGTTATGATTTGCTTAAATTCTCTGCTACCAGTACACTGCCCACGACGATATTTTCATGAGGTTTATGATGAACGAGCATGGTATTGAGCCCCCTTCCGGGCCTCGTATTCTGATCATTGAAGATGAGCCCACGATCATTGAATTTTTACGTACGGGTCTGGCCTATGAAGGATACCAGATCGTGGTTGCTCCAGATGGTAACACCGGTTTTAGTGTCGCCAGTGATGAAGATTTTGATCTGATCATTCTTGATATCATGCTTCCTGATATGGATGGTTTCGAGATTTGCCGTAAGCTCCGGGCCAGGGGGAACGATGTGCCTGTGATCATGCTCACTGCTCGTCGTGAAATATCCGACCGTGTAACCGGTTTGGACCTGGGTGCGGATGATTACGTGACCAAGCCTTTTAGCTTTGCCGAACTCCTGGCCCGCATTCGCGCCCTTTTGCGCCGGCAAGGAAAGCAGAGCGAGCCCCATCTTATCCAGGCTGCCGACTTGGTTCTCGACACCGAGTCTCATGTTGTCACCCAAGCCGGCCGCGTCATCCATCTTACCCCGACCGAATTTACCCTCCTGGAGCTTTTTATGCGGCATCCTCGCCGGGTTTTCACGCGGGAAACGCTTCTCAACCGTATTTGGGGATACGAATTTGAAGGTGACACCAATGTTGTCGATGTTCATATCAGCCATTTGCGGGAAAAGATCGGTGATCGGCCACCGCGCTTGATCCAAACGGTTTACGGTCTTGGTTATGCCTTCCATCCCGAAGATGAATGAACATGAAGAAATGGAATGATTTGTCCTTACGCTTCCGCCTGACCCTGCTTTACACCTTACTCTTAGCTCTGCTTCTCACTGTTCTCAGCGGGGGCTTGTACTGGGACACACACCGATTTTTACTTGAAAGTACAGCCACCCGCTTACGTGCTCAGGCCAAGCCCGTGATCGAGCGCTGGACCAATCCCGAACTCCCTGCTGCCCTCCCTTCGCCTGCTCTGCCAACACCCCCCTCTTCCACTTCACCCCAGCCGCCCACCGCCGAAAATCTATCCGATATTGCCGGAGGGCTGGCGCGCGATTTAACTTCTCGGGATACGGTGGCGCTCATCCTCGACCGTGAGGGCCAAGTCATTGCCAACGGCAAAAAACTGGCGGAAGAACCCTCAGCCCCCCCTCCCGACCGGCGTTACTATGAGCGTGCTCTGGCCGGGGAGAACGAGGTGAATTACATCACCTGCCTCGATGGCCAGGATATGCTGGTGCTGCTGATTCCCTGGCGCCGCGCCCCGGCGAGCCCCGAGATTCTCGGCGTGATTCAGCTCAGCACACCTTTATTACCCATCGATCAAATTCTTTTCCGGCAACGTCTCATGTTGGGGTTCGGCATTGCTTTGATGCTGTTGGCCGGTATGGCGGGCGGGCTCTGGCTGACTTCATCCACACTAAAACCCCTGAATCGCATGGTCACCACCTGCCGTAACATCGCCGCAGGGGATTTGAGCCAACGGCTGCATCTCTCCCAGCGTCAGGATGAAATTGGCCAACTGGCAAGCGCTTTTGACCACATGGTAGAGCGTATCGAAGCCTCTTTCGAAGCACAGCGTCAGTTCGTGGCCAATGCCGCCCACGAATTGCGTACCCCCCTCACTGCTTTACAAGGCTCCCTCGAGGTGCTATTGCGTGGCTCTCAGGATGATCCTGCGGCCGTAGCGCGGTTGACGCAGGGCATGTACCGGGAGGTCGTCCGCCTGTCGCGCTTGTGCGAGCAATTGCTGGACCTGACTCGCATCGATGCCTCGACCTCCATCCACAAACAACGAGTCGACCTGGCGCTCTTTTTCGAAGAATTCATCCCCCAGGCACGCCTTTTGGCCCATGACCGTAATGTAATTCTGGAAGCGGGAGCACCCATCACCATCCTCGTCGATCCCGACGCCCTCAAAGAAATACTGTTCAATCTTGTCGATAATGCTGTGCAGCACACAGAAGCGGGCGGGGTCATCACTCTGGGCTGGCAGGCGTCGAGCGTTGCTGTAGAAATGTGGGTTGAAGACGATGGTGAGGGGATCGCGGCTCATGATCTGCCGCATATCTTCGAGCCTTTTTACCGCGGAGATTCGTCACGTTCACGGCGGCGCGGAGGCACCGGCCTAGGGCTTGCCTTGGTACAAGCCCTGCTCAAGGCGCATGATGGTCGTATTCGGGCGGACAGTGAAGTGGGGCAGGGGACTCGCTTCACTATCATCCTCCCCCTTATCCCTGAAAACACCTAGCACTCAGTCAAATCTACTTTGAAGGAAAATGATAGCGGCCTGTCTCACTAGCCGACTGGAAGTCGGGCTCTTTAGGCCTGCGGCCGGAGGACGACCTACGTCGTCCTTTCGTCAGCCCAAGATGGTCGGCGTAGGCCGACCTCTGGCGCAAAGCGCCTATAGAGCCTGAGTTCACTCAGCTAGGCCCTAAACAACGCCCCCATCCCTAGGGGTGGAAGGACGTATTGATCAGCAGTGTAAGTCACGGCCCCGAGACAATTTTCATCAAACTACGATTGACTGAATAGTAGCGCGGTAGATTCTCAACCCCCACCATCCTTTTAGCGACGACGCTGGCGTCCCCCACGGCGTCGTTTCTTGTTGTTTTTTTGGGGGTATTTGCCGGTACGGTCTCCTCGTGCTGGAGGCGCCGTCGTTTCGAGGGGAACCGGAGGGGCGTGCAATGATGCCTGATAGAAATCATCGATAAGCATGGCAAGCAAGGCCTGCCCTTCTTCATTGCCAGCCAATTCCTCCACCAGGGGCAGGAAACGTTGCATCCGTTCCGTCTGCAGCTTGTCGCGTCGGCGTAGTTTGGCTTCCAACAACACGGTCACGCGTTCACCCACAATATTGGCGACGTCGGTATCGGTCGGCAATTCCCGTTCTTCCATGGCAATGCCATACCGTTTGGCCACACGCTCCAATTGCATACGTTCAGCCACACCATTGATCAGAGAAATGGCCATGCCTGAGGCCCCTGCTCGGGCAGTACGTCCCGCCCGGTGGATGTAGGATTCGGTGTCTTCAGGAGGCTCGTAAAGGAAGACGTGCGATAGATCGGGAATATCGATTCCGCGGGCAGCAACATCGGTGGCAACCAAAAAACGTAGTTTGCCCTCCCGGACACGTTTGAGCACCTTTTCGCGGGCACTCTGACTGAGGTCTGAGCTTAATTCGTCCGCGTCGTAGCCAAAACGCTGTAAGACGACCGTGACATAATGCACGGTATTCTTGGTATTGCAGAAGATGAGGGCAGAGGCAGGGTTTTCCATCTCGATCAAACGCACGAGACTGCGGTCGCGATCCATAGGCGGTGTGGTGTAATAAACGTGTTCGGCATTGGCCACATGCACATGATCGCGACTGAGGCTGAGGAACTCGGGCTTGGTGAGGAATTGATGGGCCAGGCGCATGACATGGCCGGGAAAAGTGGCCGAAAACATATAGGCATTGATGCGATGACGGGGCAAATAGCGGCGTACCTCGATCATGTCTGGATAAAAGCCCATGGAGAGCATACGGTCAGCCTCATCGAAGACCAGCATCTTCAGATCGTCGAGACGCAAATTGCGACGGAGCAGGTGATCGAGGACACGGCCGGGGGTGCCGATGACCAGGTGGGCTCCCCTTCGCAGAGCCTCGAGCTGAGGCCCATATTTGACCCCACCATAGACAGCCACACTGCGTACGCCCATCTCATGAGCCAGGATTTCCGCTTCGTGGGCCACCTGTCGTGCCAGTTCGCGCGTGGGTACCAGCACCAATGCCTGGCAGACGTCTCGCTTGGGGTTGATGCGCTGCAGGATGGGCAGGAGAAAGGCGCCGGTCTTACCACTGCCGGTGCGGGATTGCACCATAAGGTCACGTTGTGCCAGGAGATAGGGAATGGCTTTGGCTTGCACCGGCATCAGTTCGTTCCAGCCCACACGTTTTACAGCTTGTTGCAAGGCCGGTGGCAATTCATCCAAGCTGATGGGCGGGAGGGCGTTCTCCGGCTCGACGAGATCGGCAGAGATTGTGGTGGTGTCTGGTTGGTTGGAGTCTTCGGGTTGGGGAAGAGTGGAGGTTGGTTGGGAATTGTGTTCGGTCATAGGGTAGAAAAATATCTCACATTACGGATTGTTTTAGGCGGCGTGGTTCGTTTTGCTTTTCGAATGTCCTTGACAAATCAGATTTGGATTCTGCCGCTGATATTCGGATCACATGTTATTTGAGCCATGTCTTTAGCCCCATTGTAACAGATTTGCACACAATTTGACGCATCTTGTCTCTCACAAAATGCAATTATTCTTGTTTAGAACACCATTTCTACCAACATCCCCACCAGTAGAGGGAAAACCAAACCCAAACCCCAACGTACCGCCGTAAAACGCCAGCCCATGAAAGGCAACTCGAAAGTAATGCTCAACAGCCCTTGCGTGGCCCAGCTTGTGATTAGAACAATGGCTGGGCCCAGCCCCGCCCCTGCGCGATAAAGGGTGGCGATAAGGGGGAAGACCACATAAGGCCCTCCTGGCAACAACATGCCGATGCCTTCTGCCAACAACAAACCCGTCCAACCCGAGTCTGGCCCGATCCACTTTTGCACCAGGTCTTGGGGGGAGAGAACGTTGACATAACCGACGATAATAAAGGCGATGATGAGCAACAAGAGCGTCCGTCGCATGGAATGCCAGCCGGCGACAGCACCACGAATATGACTGCCGTCGTGGCGCCGCCAGGCGTACCACCAGAGGGCTGCAGCCAAGGCGACGAGGATAAGCGTGGCTGTGGTCATGACCTTGCTCCCTCGCGGATAGCCTCGACCTTATTTCCAAACAGCGCTTCTGCCAACAAACCGAGGAAGGGAGGGATGATAAAGGTGGCGAGATAGCGAATGACGGTAAGTTGGGGGCCAAGTAAAGCGAATTCCAGGGGGAGACGAGACACCGACCAAAGATTTTTAGCAGAAACAAAGGCCACCAGCACACCGACGCTGGCGCCGCTACGCAACAGTACAGCAGCGATGGGATAGTACACGTAGGGTCCCCCGGGCATCAAGGCGCCGCCGATGCAGGCCAGCAAAATACCTCGCCAGCCCGACGAACTTCCCAACCATCGCTCAACCAGCTCTGTACTCACCAACACCTGCATCAATCCGGCAATGAGGAATGCAGCCACAAGCAAGGGGATCGTTCGCAGGAAGAGTTCTGCCCCTTGCCGTAAGCCCTCTACGGCCAGAGCTACACCCCCCTGCCGCCAGGCTAATCCCGCTAACAAAATGGCTACAACGATCAACAGTACAATGACCGGATCGATGCTTTTCTTAGGTGCCGGCTTCGTCATCGCTTGTGGCCTTTCCCAGGAAATCGGAGCGGGTGAATAATTGCGGGGCTTCGACAAAAATGCCGCGTGCAACCACGGCTACTGTGCCATCGGCCAGGCGGATTTCGCCCCGAGCGGGGATGGCACGCCCTTCGCGATCGGTAAGATGCGCCTCTACGAAAACGGGCTGGTGCAAAGGGATTGGGCGCCGGTAATCGATGTTGAGATTGACTGCCACCGCTGTGAATCCCGCCCGCCAAACCGCTGCTCCCATGGCTTCATCCAGCACTGCAGCAGAAGCGCCACCATGCACATAACCCGGCGGACCTTGTTGCGCTTCCGTAAAGATGACCTCACTGACAATGGCCTCATCATCGCGGATATACCAGGTGACGCCGATGCTGTGGGGATTCTCGGTACCACAGACAAAACAAGGCCCGTGGGATGCCAGTTCTTGCAGAGAAGCAGAGTTTTTCATGATATCCTGGAGTTAGGGGGTGATTGAAAAAAGAAGCAATAAAACTGCGGGCTTGTCAGCGTCGACACTGATGAAAATAGGTGTGCAGATGGCTGGAGATGAACGACTTTGCTTGAGATAGCCATCCGTGTCCGTCCGAGTCCTATTTTCGAAGCTGGTTCTTACAACAAAATGTTGAACCGGCGGCGAATTTCTTGGTCTATATCGGCGGGGAGAGGAAGAGGTTGGTGTGTAGCGAGAATTTCGCGGGCTTGTTTTCGCGCTACTTGCCGCATATCCAGGCTGCCGGCCAACTCCCAATCCTCTCGCTGTTGACGGTCACCTGTATGAGGATAGTAGTACTCACTGAGCATGAGTTCCAGGCTCTGGTCTGTACCCAAATAATGGCCTGGACCCCGGCAGACTTCGTCGATTACATCGAGCGACAGCGTTTCATCATTGACCTCGATCCCCCGCACCATGCGCATGATGGCGCCATTGATGTCATCATCGATCACATACTGCTCATAAGCCACGGTCATCATCGATTCCAAGAGGCCAGCGGAATGATGAATGTAGTTGGAACCGGCCAAGGCCGCGGCCAGGCTCGTCATGCCTTTTTCGTAACCTGCCTGCACATCTGGGATTTTTGAATCGGTGAGGCCGCTGGAATTGTAAACCGGCAATTGGTAGAATTGTCCGAGTTGGGCAGCGGCAGCGTGCATCATGGCAAACTCGGGGGCACCACCCACATAGTTGCCCGTTCGTAAATCGGAGACGGAGGGGACATAGCCGAGGACGATGGGGGCGCCCGGCTTTACCAATTGCGTGTACACCACCCCCGAAAGCTCTTCGGCATTGATCTGCACGAGGGAACCAGCAAGAGCGGCGGGGCTGGTGGCACCTGATTGGGGCGCAGAGGAAATGAAGACGGGAATATCCTGACGCACGATTTCTGTCAACACGTCTACTGTTTCGAGGGCATAGCGGAGAGGACTCACCACCCAGCAGTTTGTCATCGAGATCAAAGGACGTTCTCGTAACTGCTCACGACCACCTGCCAGCAACGAGGCCATCTCCACCACATCCCGCACCGATGACACCGAGTAGCAGTTGCCGGTGACATGCTTACTGGTGTTGGCCAGGGCGGCATAAAAGGTGTTGATATCGAGTAATTCGAGAGGAATGTCACGGGCAACGCAGGGGCGAAGATAAAAATGGATGTGGTCGAGGGCGTCTACCAGTTTTCCAATGTCAGCAACATCTTTGAGGGTGGAGGGACGGACTTGTTCCGTCTCGATGTCCAGTACCTTGACGGCAGCTCCCCCTGTGCCCATATAGACACGGGTTCCTCCCAGAAGCATGTCATGCTTGGCATCGCGGCCAGCGAGATATACTTCGTGCGGAGCTAGCGCCAGGGCATCTTCTACCATCGCCCGAGGAATGTAGACCCGATTGTGTTCACGGTCCACGCGCGCGCCGGCGGCCTCAAAGATGTCGCGGCATTGCGAAGGTGCCACTTCGATGCCTGTGCGCTCCAGCACCGTCAGAGAGGCTTCGTGAATGCGCTCGATGTCAGAATCACACAGGGGTTTATACCATCCGCCGCTGGTTCCTGCAGGAGCGACTGCTGGTGCTGTGGCAGGGCGGTGGCGACGATGCTGATGGGTGAATTTCATTGGGGCTACACGGTCTTGATGTATGCGCGGTAGATTTTAAGGGAGAGGCTACAAGCGACTATGGCTTTACACCGCTTCCTGTATACCCTAGCTCCCGTGAAATCGCAAATGCAGTTTCTGTCAAAGGTTCGATGAATGCCTCGATCTGTCCTGGCTCCAGACGGAAAGTGGGGCCGGTAATGGAGATGGCGGCCGTTACTTCGCCCTGATGATTGAATATGGGACTGGCAATGCCGCTGTAGCCTTCTTCGAATTCCTCATGGACGATCGCGTATCCTTGTTTACGGATAAGCTGTAGCCGGTCTCTGAGTTCGGGAGGGGAAGTGAGGGTGTGTTCGGTGTATTTTCGCAGCTTTTCCTGCAAAAACATCTCGCTTTCAGAAAAGGGCATGAAAGCGAGGAGGATAAGGCCGGGTGCGGTACAGTGCAAGGGAATACGGCGACCGATCCAGCCCACATAGCGAATTGATTTCGGACTGGCTGCACGGGCAATATTGACCCCTTCTTTACCTTCGATCACGACGACATTCACCGTCTCTTGGGTGATTTCCACCAGATGATTGAGATACGGTTGGGCAACGGCGCGTACATCCAGGCGCCCCAGCGCTACCCCGGCCAGGCTCACCATTCCCAACCCCAGGTGATATTTTCCGGTTTCGGGGTTGCGTCCTACCAGTCGCTCGCGCTCAAGGGTGGCGAGGATGCGGGAAACGGTGCTCTTGTGGAGTCCCAGGCGCTGGCTCAGCTCGCCGACGCTCAACTCGGGCTCGGCTTCGCTAAAGCTACGCAGGATGGTTATCGCCCGTTGCAGAGACTGGACGGGTTTGGTTTGGCGCGGAGGGGAGGATGGTGCTCTCACGTCTCTCTCGTATCACGTTTGATTACGTCGCAAAGAAGGGCTTTGTACACAGGAAAGCCCGAAATAGGATCGAAATTGTCGAGGTCGGTCAAAGTGTTGACATTGGCTTCTTGCCATTCTTTAGGGCCGAGAGGACCACCCCCTCCCATGTTGGCTTCGACTTCGCCTGGTAGGATATCTTCACTCACATGGGCGTGGAAAGGTACGCGTCCACGGGGTGAGACCACCCACACGGGGTCGCCATCGCTGATGCCACGTGAGGCAGCATCTTTAGGGTGGATTTGCACCAAGGGGCGGGGGTGTTTGGCGACCAGACTGGGAATGTTATGGTGTTGGGAGCGGAAGGCAAAAAGGGAGCGGGCTCCTGAATTGAAAACCAGAGGATACCTTTTTGCCAGTTCGGGGTTGGCCAGGGGGCCTTCGCGGGGTTCGACGTAGACTGGCAAAGCCTCGTAGCCGTGACTGCGCAGCCATTCGGACGTGATCTCGAATTTGCCGGTGGGTGTCTCGAAACCGGGCTTACCATCGTCGCGCAATTCGCCGGTGCGATACTTGTAATAGTGAAATTCCGGTTCGGGATAAGTAATGCCTTCGGGATGTTTGCGCAGGTCTTCGAGGCTGACCCCCGTGTCTTTTAAGGCATATTCGATCATAGCTTCCTCTGTCTGGGGCCATAAATGTCCATATCCCAGCCGCTTTGCCAGTTCCGCAAAGATGAGGTAATCATTGCGCGCTTCGCCCCTGGGGGGAATGACCCGTTGTCGCAACTGCACATGATTCTCGTAAATCGCGTACGACTCGATTTCGAAATAGGTCGTGGCGGGTAGAAAGATATCGGCATACGCCGAGTCTGCGGTATGGAAACGATTGATGACAACGAGAAAGTCGAGGGCGGCCAGAGCCCGGCGCCACAGGTCCGGGTTGGGCCAGCTCGTAATGAGAGAACTGCCGCTAACAATGAGGGCGCGGATGGGATAGGGTTTGCCTTCGAGAATGGCACGGGGTAGGAGGAGTCCGTGCGCTTCTTTCCGCACTTCGTAGTAGAGGGGAAATTCTTCGGCCCCGATGGGTTTGGGCGCGCCGGCCGGGGGTTCTGTGACATGACGATTGAGTTGCAACCGATTTCGCATCAAGAACACCTTTCCTCCCGGTGCATCCAAATGCCCGCTCAGGGCCTGCAAGGTGAATACGGCCCGAATCGCCTGCACGCCGCTGTTGGAATATTCCAGCCCCGTGTACATGAGGATGGAACAGCCCTGAGCCCGCGCCATTGCTCGCGCCAACTCCCGAATCCGTTCTGCCGGTACCCAGGTGATTTTCTCGACCTGTTCTGGGCTGAAATTTTGCACATATTCTCGTAACTCGGCAAAACCATGCACCCAATTCTCGACGAATTCATGATCGTAGAGATTTTCTGCGATCAACACATGAATCGCAGCCAAGGCGAGGGCACCGTCTGTGCCAGGGCGGATACCGATCCATTACCAGTGGCATGGACGGTCTCGCTGCGGCGATGATCGATGACAATGAGGCGGGCTCCTCGTTTTTGTGCCGCACGCAGGCGCCGCAAATTGATCGGTGAGGAATCAGTGACCGGATTCTCGCCCCACACCAGGATCAAATCGGCCTGTTCCAGGTCTTCTGTCATGTTGCGCAGATGGATACCGAAGCAGGACTGGGGGGCAATCATGCCGTAGGAGACGAAGCAGAGCGAGCCGACACCGGTGGTGTTGGGTGAACCAAAGGGAAAGAGGACGGCATTGGCCGACGACTCACTGGGGCCGGCAGGGGCAAACATTTCATTGAGGCCGAATTCGAAGTTTCCGCGACCTGTGTAAGTCGCCACTGCTTCGGGGCCGTATTGCTTGGCGATGCTTCGCAGTTCGCTAACGATGCGCTCATAGGCCTGATCCCAACTGATGCGCGTAAACCGGCCTTCGCCCCTGGCCCCCACCCGCTGCTGGGGATAAAGAACACGGTCGGGTGAGTAGACGATTTCGGGCGCATGCATTCCCCGAGGGCATACGGCGGAATAGGGGTGCCCTTTGATGGGCGAGACCCGCACGATTTTACCCTCACGTACATGGACGTTCATGCCACAGCCGGCAGGACAGACGCCACAAACGGTGGCAATGGTCTGTGTTTCCGAGCTACTACTGAGCGCCTTGCGGGAGAGGGTGGTTGTATCTGCCATGGCTTCGGACTCCTGTGGGACCTGTGTAGGGGTTATTGTTCTGGTTCAGCCTCGGCAAGAATACGATCCAATTCGGCATCTACGTCTTCGGGTAAAGGTTCAGGTTCGTGCGTGTCCATCAAAGCCAAAGTGGCTTCTTGTAAGCGCTGACGCAAGGATTTACTCCCCCTTTCTTCCCAGGTTTCCAGCAATTGGCGGTCGAAAATCTTTGGCATCCACAGTTCTCGCCAGTGCGCCATGGTGTGGTCGTGACTGAGGAATTCACCTCCCGGACCAACATCATGGATGACATCCACGGCCAGGGATTCTTCATCCACGCGCACTCCTTCGACAAAGCGCCGGGTTTGGGAAATGATTTCATTGGTAAGCACCATCAATTCCGGTGAGTTGGCCAGCCCTGCCTCCAGATAACCGACATCATGGTTGAGGTTGGTTTTAGCCAGCAAGGCCGTCATCACCGAGAATTGAGCGTCGGCCGCGGCCTGGCCATCGAGTACTTTGCTGTCGCTGTGTCCGGCATAGCCCCACACGGGGAGATGGTAGAATCGTCCCATTTCTGCTGCCATGACGCGGGCGAGCTGGAATTCGGGGGCGCCGTAGACGCTAATCATGTCCTTCATGTCGAGATGATGGACACCGTGACCGTAGAGGAAGGGGGCTCCTGCCTGTTTGAGTTGGTGGATAAGCAAGCCACTGAGCATCTCGGCATTGCCCAGGGCCACGGCGCCGGCAAGAGTGATAGGGGCAGTGCCTCCCATCATGGGGGCAGGGGAGTGTGTAACGGGAATGAAGTGCTCGGCGGTGTAGAGGAGCTTGTCGATAGCTTCGCGCGACTGCTGGAGGGGCGTTGTGGGTTCGGAGTAGAGTAAAAGGGTGGGGTACTGGGCGAGACGCTCGAATCCGCCAGCTGCGGCTGCGGCCATGGCGCCAATAGTTTCGATGTCTTCCCGATCGTTGCAAACAAAGACGATTGGCTTTGTGGTATTGCGTAACATCGCCGCAAACTGATAGCGGTAATAGGTCTGTGTGGGTACATCGCGAGGGATGCCCACCGACATGACAAAGCCAATTTCGGGGAGGGCGTCGCAAACACGGATGGTATCAGCGACATCCTGGAGAAGAAAATTGCGGCGCTGACCATTACGGGGATCGATATAGCGCAACGTGTCTGAGCCAGGGCCAAAATAGACATGCTCGCCATCGAGTTTGAGGGCGATTTCATCCGTCCCTCGTTTGTAGAGATTGAATGAGCTTGGGGCCGAAGCCAGAGCCCATTCGATCAGTGAGGGTGGAATTTTGACCAGATTCTCATCCTCTACCTTTGCCCCCGCCTTTTTCAACAATTGCAACCCTTCGTCATGATACATGCGAATGCCGGTGTGGTGCAGAATCTGACAGGAGGCCTTGTGAATACGCAAGCAAGCGTCAGTGTCGAGCATCGACAGCTTGAGAGGGATACGAGGCGATTGTGCTGTGTATTCACGCGCAGGTGTGGCTGTGCGACGACGTCTCATAGGTGCGACTCCTTTGGTTAATGCCAAAAAATAAATTGGGGTGTTTCATATTGTGAAACACA
Organism: Chloroflexota bacterium; assembly: GCA_013152695.1. Next base: position 16,991 of record JAADFV010000409.1, read on the forward strand.
GTTTCATAATGGGGTACTACATTGTATGCAGTCTTGCCAAGAAAAGCAAATCGAGGAAAGCTTTATTTTGTCCTGGCCTATCCAGTTTGCCAGGAAACCTGTTTACGTGTAGCATGGCAGAATGTAGCACGTACGTCATGTCCGGCGTGGTGTGCTTAGTTTTCTGTTGTCGTTGACACTCAGGTCAGTTTCGTCGCTCACCCAGTGTAGATGTATTGCGATGACATGATTCGCTGCCTACAAGCGACCTTTTCCCCGACAGACGAACACTCCCCCCACAGAGCAATCTGCTAACGAGGGCATGACCGTTCAACTGAGCTATGCCCCAAAACCTTAATCATTAAGGGAGAAGCATGGTGGAATTTCATGTTTCGCGTCAGGCACGCGATACTTATCAATTCGAGAACAGAATATTTAGTTTTACAGGCAACGTGATCATTGCTGATTTTCAAGCAGCACGGCGCTTTGCCCAACGCATGAATGCCGTTCGAGATGTCGTCAATCATCCAGAACGAGCGGTCAAGGCGTCTGAGATCAATGCTATGGGGTTGATCGACGAGACTTTGCATCTTTTGGTGGCGCGCTACCGCCAGCAGGTCAATCCGCAGCTTTGGCAGGAAGTGCAGGCACAACTCAAAGCTGATTTGGGTGAGGAAAAATTAGAAGATGCTCTGCGCGCTTTTCTTGTCGATTTCCCTCCTGTAGACGTGTACCAGCAAAAACTAGATATCGAGAGCTATTTGCAGGGTGAGACAAATGGTTTGAAGCATCGCGATATCACTTTAGAAGAGATGCTCATGCTATGGTTGGCGAACGCTAATCCCGCCTTTTCCCCTTACCTGGAACTTTTTGACGATGGCCGCCTGGAGCAGCATACGGCTTATCCAGAAATCATCAAGGATCTCGAGCGCATCTTGCGTTCTACGCCGGCTTTCGGTCCCGGCGGAGAAAGTCTGTTTGATTTGCTTCGGGCCCCTGCTCTGGCCTCACCTTACTCCTTAGAAGGCCAACTTCGATACATTCGCTCCCACTGGGCACACCTGTTAGGGCCGGAGCTTTTGCGGCTTTTACGCAGCCTGGACTTTATCGCCGAAGAAAACAGACCCTTGTTTGGGGGGCCCGGCCCAGTCGTGGTGACCACCTACGGCGAGGAAGATGCACCCGAGCAATACAGTCCAGACCAGGATTGGATGCCGCGCTTGGTGCTTCTGGCTAAGAACACTTATGTCTGGCTCGACCAGCTTTCCAAACAATATGGCTACCCCATCACGCGGCTCGATCAGATTCCGGACGAGGAGCTGGCCACACTTGCTCGTAGGGGTATTTCCGGGCTCTGGCTCATCGGGCTCTGGGAGCGTAGTCGCGCCTCGCAGCGCATCAAGCAAATGATGGGTAATCCCGAGGCTGTTGCCTCTGCCTACTCTCTCTACGATTACACTATTGCCAATGAACTGGGTGGCCCCGAAGCCCTGGAGAATTTGAAACAGCGGGCCTGGCGTTATGGCATTCGTATGGCCAGCGACATGGTACCTAACCACATGGCTATCGATTCCCGCTGGGTGATCGAACATCCCGAACGCTTTCTCTCTCTCGACAGCAGTCCTTTCCCCTCTTACACATTCAATGGCCCCGACCTTTGCGATGATGAGCGGGTCGGTGTTTACATTGAAGATCACTACTACGACCACACCGACGCCGCCGTTGTCTTCAAACGTGTAGACCACTGGACAGGCGACACGCGCTACATTTATCACGGCAATGATGGCACGAGCATGCCCTGGAACGACACGGCGCAGCTCAATTATCTCGACGCCAATGTACGGGAAGTCGTAATCCAAACCATCCTTAATGTTGCCCGACAATTTCCCATCATCCGTTTCGATGCTGCCATGACTCTGGCCAAACGTCATATCCAGCGCCTCTGGTTCCCGGAGCCAGGCAGTGGCGGCGACATTCCTTCTCGGGCCGAGCATGGTCTTACTAAAGAAGAATTCGATGCGCTCATGCCCAATGAATTTTGGCGGGAAGTCGTAGATCGCGTCGCTGTTGAAGCGCCGGATACCCTGCTCCTGGCCGAAGCCTTTTGGCTGATGGAAGGCTACTTTGTGCGCACGCTGGGTATGCATCGTGTCTACAACAGTGCCTTCATGCATATGTTACGCGATGAAGATAATGACAAATATAGACAGTTGATCAAGAATACGCTTGAATTTGACCCTGAAATTCTGAAAAGATATGTCAATTTCATGAGTAATCCTGATGAGGAAACGGCTGTAAATCAGTTTGGAAAAGGGGATAAGTATTTTGGGGTGTGTACGGTATTGGCTACGATACCCGGTTTACCGATGTTTGGTCATGGCCAGTTCGAAGGATACACAGAGAAGTACGGTATGGAGTATCGTCGCGCTTACTACGATGAGCAGCCGGATCTTTGGCTGATTGACCGGCACATGCGCGAGATTGTTCCTCTGCTTAAACGTCGTCATCTTTTCGCCGAGGTGCAGAATTTCCTTCTGTTCGATCTCTACACGGCGAGCGCGGTCGTAGATGAAAATGTGTTGGCCTACAGTAACCGCCGGGGCGAGGAACGCTCTCTGGTTTTCTACCACAATAAATACGCCGAGACGCGTGGTTGGATTCGTCTTTCTGCGGCGTATATCGATAAGGAGGCACCAGGTGAGAGTAAACCGCTGGTGCAGAAAAGCCTTGCTCAAGGTCTGGATATTCCCGACAATCCCAACAGTTATGTTATCTTCCGTGAAGTCAGTAGCCGTCTCGAATATATCCGTAATTGCCGCCAATTGCACGAAGAAGGCTTGTACGTGCAACTTGGGCCTTATCAAAAGCTTGTTTTTCTCGATTTTCGGATTGTTCATGATGACGAGCGTCGACTTTACCAGCGCCTTACTGCTCAATTGCAGGGTAATGGTACCCCTGATATCGATAAAGCACTGAAGCGTCTGTATTTACAGCCTTTGCACCAAGCTTTTCGGGCTGTAATCAATGCTGATACGCTGGCCTGGTTGCAAACGCAACGCCAAATCCTGGAGAAAAAGAAAGGAAAGAAAGCAGAAAAGGAGACTCCTGAGCAACAACAGCGTTGGCGCCAGATCGAAACCTCGATGCTGGCCTTGTTGCAGGAAATCCAGCTGTTTGCCCATCCCAAAACCCTCAGTATTCTTCCCAAACATTCTCTGGATACGGGCATTTTGCAACGGCGTCTGGCAGCGCTCGAAACAGGAATCGACGAACCTGAAGCCGAACCTGTCCCGGCCGAGTCCCCGGCTCCTGCCGCTCCCCCTGATTTACCGCTCTTTGCAGCGAGAACACAGGGTGAATTACGCGCCCTCGTTTCCCTGGCCACCACACCTGCCGAGCGCAAGTGGCAACGGAAGTTCAATGCCTATTTGCAATCCTGGCTGGATGATCCTTTAAGCTGGGCGTTGAGTGTCAGTTGGGTGGTAAGCCGGTGGTTGGCCCCGCTCGCCAGCGAGGGCGAGGTTAGGGATGCTCAAGAGGGCGCCTGGCTGGAACGCTGGCTATTCGATGAAGTCCTTGCCGCCGAATGGCAGGCCTTTGGTGTGGAACCAGCGCAGGTAGGGCAAGGGCTCACCTTACTCAAAGCGTTATTGCTTCATCCGCAATGGTACGAGGAAGGCGCCAAAGAGCGGGTACCTGAGCCCGAACAGCAGGGTGGGCGCAGTTATCGGGTCTTGCAAGCGCTCCTCAAAGACAATCTCGTGCGGCAAGCCCTGGGCGTGAATGAATATGACGGTGTGTGGTGGTATCGGAAGGAAGCCATGTCCTATTTCTTGGGAGGGCTTCTCACCGTGGGTGCCGTACAGTTGCTAGGCGAGCCGGCGCTGTCGCCCCGCAAAGTCAACAAAAAGCTAAGAAAAATCTACCGGGTAATTCGTAAAATTCAGAAGGCCGATCGTCGTTCGCAATATCGTCTTGAACGATTATTGCGTGAATGTCGTTAGCCATCAATGATTCTTATGGCCATCCTTTTTCAGCTTCTGATTGCTATTATTTTGGCGGCATTGATCGCGGTCGTTGCCTGGCGTTATCGTGCCCTCAGCCGGAGTGGTGCTCTTGCCGCCACTATTGTTGGCGGGCTTGTTTTTGGCCTGGGAGGTCCCACCTGGGGGGTGGTGATGGTGGCATTTTTCCTTTCGAGCAGCCTTTTCAGCTTTTGGCAGCACGATCGTAAGCTTTCTGGCAGTATCGAACACGCCAAACATGCGCAACGTGATGCTGTGCAGGTACTGGCCAATGGGGGATTAGGGGCTTTGTTGGCCGTGGTGGTAGGCATCGTCGGCCACGAGAGCAGCTGGTATCCCTGGCTTACTCTGGCCTATTTCGGCTCACTTAGCGCAGCTGCAGCCGACACCTGGGCGACCGAAATCGGCATGCTTTCCACACAGACCCCACGTCTGATCACGACCGGCCAGCCGGTTCCCAGAGGGCAGTCAGGAGGAGTAAGCTGGCTGGGGTTCGCGGCCAGCCTGGGTGGCGGTTTGATGATGGGAGTGAGCACCTTCCTCTTCATTCAACTGGCTTCCTTGCTTACTACAGGACAGTGGTTTTTGCAGGATTGGTTCCTTTTGCCGGTTTGCGCGTTCGCGGGTCTGGCTGGCTCTGTGGTAGACTCATTGTTTGGCGCCAGCCTGCAACACCAATATTATTGTGAGCAATGCCAGATGGTCAGCGAGCGCCCAATTCACAGCTGTGGCCAGCCCACACGCTCGTGGCGGGGGCTTAGCTGGATGAACAACGACGTTGTCAATTTTCTGGCTACCATGACCGGCGCAATTGCTGCCGTAATCCTTGCATCACCATTCTTACCCGCATGACTCACTCAAATTCTTCTCACGAATCTCCCTTGCTGAGCATCATCATTCCCGCCTACAATGAAGAACATCGCTTACCGCGTTCGCTCGATCAAATCCTTGCCTGGATGAAAACTGTGCCTTATGGTGTCGAGGTTTTGATTGTGGAAAATGGCAGTCGTGACCGTACAACGGAAGTTGCCGAAGCCTACGCCAGCCAGCATGAAAATATCCGTGTGCTGCATAGTGCCAAAGGTAAGGGCCTTGCTGTGCGTGAGGGCATTTTGAAGGGCGAGGGTGAGTATCTTTTTATCTGCGATGCCGATCTCTCTATGCCCATTGCTGAAGTAGAGAAATTTCTACCGCCCCAGTTACAGGGGGCCGACGTCGTCATTGGCAGCCGTGAAGCTCCCGGCGCTGTACGCTATAACGAGCCCGAGTATCGCCACATCATGGGACGGGTGTTCAATTGGATCGTACGTTTGTTCGCGATTCCTGGCTTCCACGATACGCAATGTGGCTTCAAGTTGTTTCAGCGCGATTGGGCGCATAGGGTTTTTGCGCGGCAGACCCTGGAAGGGCTGTCGTTCGATGTCGAGGCTCTGTACATCGCCATAAAAGATGGTGCCCGCGTAGCCGAGGTACCAATCAACTGGTATTTTGATGCCGACAGCCGTGTAGACCCTATCCGTGATACCTGGAAGATGTTTTGGGATGTGTTTCGTATCCGCATCAATGATATGCGGGGGCTCTACGAGCAAAAGCCCGCGACCACTTCTACCAACGAAGCTTCTTTGGGTAACTGAGCAATTTGCTTTGTTGCTAGTCCTTGGTCAATAGTCTAAGGTTGAAAGTGGTTAGTCCGTAGGTAGCCAGTTATTTCAGCAGGTGAATTGGCGCGAAAATATGGGTGAGGCTAAATTCGTCCGGTGGGTGCTTGGCCCCTCCTGACTTTCTCTCCCCACCCAAACCCTTTCGGTAAACAGGCGAGTGTGGGTTTTTGAGGGGTGGGCCCCCTCCCAACCTCCCCCAACGCTCGCTGCTCTCGCTTTTGGGGGAGGTGGACACCAGCGATGAGAGGTGTTACTCGGTGGGTATTGATAAATCCTGCCAAGAAT
>JAADFV010000410.1 GCA_013152695.1 Chloroflexota bacterium
CGGCTAGCCTCCTCATAACACCTTACTTCTTATTCCTTGCTCCCTACTTCCACTTTCCGAAACACTTCACCGTGAGGCAGGAGCGGCGCCACCAAGAGGTCTCCCTGCGGCGTTTGCGCGAGGCCGAAGGGGAGGGTGCTGTTAAGGCCGGGGAGAGGCGTAAGCCAGCGGTTCTCTACAAGATCGAAGCGCTGCAAGCCCGCACTATCGGGTAAAAGCAGGGTATTTTCCTGTAAGGCGAGACTGAATACGCCTTGGAGCCGGTGCTTCAAGTCGCCACCGATAAGACGTAACACCTGACCGCGGTCAACATCGATTTCAGCCACTCGGTGAAGATTGGGGGTGTAGAGGAAGATGACATACAGCCGGTTACCATCGGCGGAGAAAACCAGGTCTTGGGGATGGCCAAGGCCGCCGAGAGTGATGGTGCGAGCCTCTTGGGGCTGCTGGCTGGGGATGAGACCGATGCTATCACCACCGGCATAGGCTACGGCCAGGAGGTCCCCGTAGTTGGCCATGGCATAAGGACCGGGGCCGACATCGAAAGTTTGCTGAATATTCAGGTGCGCGTCAAGGGCAAGAATGCGGTCGGAGGCTGGGTCGCTCACGTAGAGTAAGTCGCCTGCTCGCACGATCGCAGCCGGGCGTCCTCGCACTGTTTTTTGCCCTTGCAACGTACCGGTATCAGCGTTGTAACGACTGATGCGAGCGGGAACGGCTTCACTTAGCAAAAGGCTACCATCCTCATCGAAAAGAAGAGCAACGGGTTGAGTGCCGATAGGAATTCTGTGCTGTTGCTGGCCATCTGCTTGCATAATTATGAGGAAGCCAGCTCGGGCGAGGGCGATGAGACCGTCACTGGGGCGGACTGCAATAGCTGCTGGTACAGGCTCCTGGGGTCGTTGTCGGGAGGGGTAGCTTTGCTGCTGGCTCTGGAGAGACGCCTGATTCTGTACCACCAGGGGCATATAAAAGCGATAAGGCCAGGGTGTAGCGGTGGCTGTGGGCGTGGCAATAGCGAGATGGAGCGTGTAGTAAGTGAAGCAGGAACCAATACCTTTGTTGTTACTGACACGGATGAGGTAGGGAGCACTAAGCTTGGGATGAAATACGAGCGCGCTTGCCAGGGTGGAAGGATCGGCGTTGTCGTTGCTGGCAAGCTGAATGAGTCCATCGTTGCTATAAATGGCCAGAAAGGTATCGACATCGATATCACTGCTTAGGTAGGTGGCGATATCGTAGTAGAGGTTGGCGCTGGCCTGAAAACGTACCCAGTCTACATCATCATCACGATCAAAATTATGTTTTTGTACACCGCCGCTGAAAAAGCTGGCATGGGCGGGAGTATCATCTGGTTCATAACGGTCGGGAGAGGGTACGCAGGTGGGTGTGGGAGAGAACCTGGGCGTAGGCGTGTGGGTGGCTGTTGGCGCTGGTGTGGGGGAGGGCGTGCGGGTGGGTGTGGGCGTAGGTGTAGCCGTGGGCAAAGGCGGGGGTGTCGCAACCGGGCCGTTTTCCTGAAAAATACTGACGGTATCGTCGCCGGCATTGCTCAAATAGACGCGATTGGTGACGGGGTTGATAGCAAGGCCCTCACCCGGCTCACGACCCGTGCTAAAGCTATAGAGAATAGCACCGCTATTGGCATCGAGGACGTAGAGGGTTCTGCTGACGTCACAAAGGGCCCATAAGCGCTGGGTATTGCTATTGAAGGCCACGAGCCGGGTGGAACAAGGCATGGATAGGCGCGTCTGCTGTCCGGTTTGCAGGTTGAGACGGGAGATGGAATTGTCGAGACGATTAGCCGTGAATAGCCTGCGGCCTGTTTCATCCAAGGTGATGCCATAAGGGCCACGTCCTTGCAGATCCCATTCCCGCACACTGTTGCCTTCGCCATCGAGCTCTATGACCTGATGGGCAAGGTGCAAAGTGACAAAAACATGACCACTAACAGGATCAAAAACCAGATAGGATGGGGTGGGGCCAAGCTGGACACGCCGTATTTGTCGCCAAGAGCGGACATCAATCAGGGAAAGCGTACCATCAGAAAAATTGGCCACGTAGAGCCGCTGTTTTGCCAGGTCCAAGGCCACACCGTCGGGCTGACTCCCGACCTCGATTCTCACGACCGCGCCGGAGGTGACATCCACGGCAGCAACATCATTGGTAAACTTATAGGCGGCCCACAGACGTCGATGGAGGGGATCGTAGACGAGACCATTGGCGCCAAGGGCCCCATTGGCGCTAAAGACTCGGCGCAGTTGGCCGCTCGTACCGTCGAGCTCACTGATATTTCCCCCTTGATGGCTGCCGACAAAGACGCGATTCCGGTAGAGATCGATGGCGATGCCATGGGGTTGTAGACCTGCTGGAACGGTTCCCAAGGCATAGGCGGGTGGTGTGGGCGTGATTGTTGGTGTAGGGGTGATGCTTGGTGTGGGGGTGATGGTGGGGGTACGCGTGGCCGTAGGCGTGATGCTCGGCGTGGGTGTAATCGTGGGAGTGGGCGTAATGGTCGGCGTTGGGGTGATGGTGGGCGTGTGGGCGACGGTGTAATCGTGGGGGTGGGTGTAATCGTCGGTGTCGGCGTGATTGTGGGTGTGGGGGTAATGGTAGGCGTGGGTGTATGCGTGGGAGTAGGCGTGCGCGTAGGGGTAGGTGTGGGCGTGGGCGTAGGCGTACGTACACTCACCGGAGCAACCCCCAGGCGATCGGCTATCGTGGTATTGGCGGCTGTGGCCGTAACATCGTTATAAAATGTTCCGCTGGTATAAGGTGCGCTGGCCCTAAAAACAATGGTAACCGTCGAGGCCAAAAAGGGATGGGATTTGTCGAGCTGGGCAACCGACACGTATTGGGGATGGTGCAAACCTCCCGCAAAGACCCAATCCCAGGGCTGCCACTCTGGGCGTCCCAGAGGATCATTGAGTTCGAAAGGAGCCACGCCGATGACTTCGGGCCACGCCGCCCAGTGATCCCGGAAAGCCCGCTGCATGTACTCGGCGCGGTTATCTTCACCAATAGCGGGGTAGCCTTCGAAGACAAAGGCGGCATTTCCCAGGTTGTAGCCGGTTTCTGAGAGAAATACCTTGGCCTGGGGCCGGCCGTATTGGCTGAGAATGCTCAGCTCCTGGCGATAGGAATCGATGGTGCTCCAGGTGTGGGTTGCTGTACCCCGATGCAAGTTGTATTCGGGGGGATGATTACCGGGATAGACGTGCGAACCCCACACATCCCAGGCCCAGAGTGAAGCCGGTACGAGGTCGAACATCTGCCTGAGAAAGGTGGTAGGGGCGATGGTGGCACCCGGTGAAAGAGGGCCATTGAGCACGACGATGCGAGGATCGTTGTAAGCCTTGATCGCATTGTAAGCCTGCACCAAAAAAGTAGCATATTCACGGGCGTTGGGGTCCATTCCCCACTCTGTGTCGAGGTTGGGTTCGTTCCAGATTTGAATGTATAGTTTCTGGCCATCACGCCGGGGCAGGCTGTTAACCACCCGAGCCAGGGCCCAGGCATAGCTCTGATAATTGAGATAGCCGTCAGCGGGGGGTTTAGGCCAGTAGGAACCGGCATGCGGGCCGGCCAGGCGGATAACGGGTTTAAGTCCCCGGTCATAGGCACCGTTGATAAAGTCTTTATAGCAAGGTGGTGCTTCCTGCCAATCCAGGTCGATTCCCGGCAAGAGCTGTTTCACCCACCCTCCCCAGCCTGTCAGGGCGGCCGCCCAATCCAACTGCTTGATGATAATGTCGTTGTCGTCACAGCTATCCTGGACAAAGGTGTTGATGCCGAAATAGCTGTCGCCGCGCCGCGCCGGCACGATCAAATTTGTCCAAGTTAGGGTACGGCCGCTACGGACCGGATTGGCCGAGGAAATGAGCAGGTCGTTGTAGTAGACGCGACTACTTCCCCATTGATAACTGAACCCCGCTGGCAGGGTATCCTGTACGGTTACTCCCGTAGCATCGACATCCCCGTTGTTGGCTAGGGTGATGGTATAGGTCACTGTTTGTCCGGGCAGCACCCAGCTGGGAGAAACCGATTTGCCCAAGGTGACTTGGGGGTAGGGAACATCACCACTGGCCTG
>JAADFV010000411.1 GCA_013152695.1 Chloroflexota bacterium
GGAGGAATCGCCTTTTCGCTTTCTCCCAGGTTCATGTAGCTTTCGCCGACAAAGTAATAGGCTGTCTGCAGGATCAAATCTGCTTTGGCCGTAGGGCTGTCCTTGCGCATATCGATGAATTTTTCGAGGAGGGGAATAGCCTCAGAGGGTTGTGACATGCGGACATGAGAGAGACCAGCGATGAGAAGTGCCCCGGCATTCTCGGGATCGGAAGCAAGAACTTGATTTGCCTGCTCGAGTGCTTCTGGGAGCATACGGTTTTCGTAGTAGACTTGCGCGAGGTTGACGCGAATGTCTGGGTCTTGAGGGTTGTCTTTGACCGCTTGCTCAGCCTCTTGCACGGCAAGTTCGGCCGGGGAAAGGTCTCCGCGGGAATGGAAGCGATCCCAGTAGTAGTAGGCGCTGAAGGCACCGACAATGACGATGAGCAGAACGACTACGGTAATAATCGCTCGGCGGATATTACGCGTGCTCAGAAGGTCTTTTTCTGGCAGGGAATGGTTGGTAGTGGACATGTTGAAGGATACCCCTCCTTGTTCAGGGGTTGGTGATGATGCCGCCAGGATGGCAACGGCTGCAGAGGACATCCTGATGGCACGTGTAGCATACTTGTCCTCCCCGCTTTTGATATTCTTCAGCGTGGGAGTAAAGCATGTCGGGAGGATGGGAGAGGTTGTGGCAGGCGCTGTTGCTGCAAAAACGTTGGCCGTGACAATCGTAACAACCCTCTTTCTGGGCATCCTGAACATCCCGATGCTCGATGGTCCAGCGGAAATCGGCATGGGATTCAGGGATTTGCCCGATAATTACAGGCGCTTCAACCAGCATATCTGTGCCCCAGCCGACGATGGGTACTGTATGGCAGAGGTTGCATTTGACGCTGATGGTTTCGATCTCGTTTCCACTCTTATCGAGAGATACATGCTTGCCGTCATGACAACGGAAGCAGCCGGGGAAGGGATTGTGCCGGGCGTTGTTGGGATTGGTTTTCCAGTTTAGCTGCATCTCAGGAAAGTGCGTCTCGGAGTACAAACGTTTGATCTCGCGGAGACTGGCATTGACCTTTGCTTCGAATTCAGAGGAGTTGACGTAGGTTGAGGAAAGGTCTTCGCCTTCCGCTGTGTTTTGATTTCGAACACGAAGATAATAGTCGCGCAGGGCGTCGATGGCAGCGAAGGCTTCGGCATCTGACGAGTAGTCGTTATTCAACAATTCGACGGCCTTGGCACGAATGTAAGGAAGGTCGCGGGAAATACGGCCTGCTTCGATGCTCTTGTCAACGATGGATTCGGGAGGGGGAATGAAGTGGGCTGTACGGTTATGGCAGTCGATGCAATCCATTTCCCGGACTTTGCCTTCGGCGCGGGCTTCTTCGACGAAGGAACCCCAGGCCATGTTGAGCATATCACGGGCGTAGAATTCCTTGAACGAACCATCCTCCTGCTCCATTCCGACCCAGAGAATGACCTGGCGTTGATCATCGGCGGCAATGTAATAGACAGGATTGGAGATGTGCCAGTGGATGCCTTCGCTAACGCCGCCTTCCCGCTGCCAGCCACCCATCTTCAGGATAAAGGTGGATTGGACGGGTGTATTCTCTTCATCATTATCGAAGTGCTTGACGATCTTGATGATGTTATCTTTGAACATCGTAGGAGCGTGGCACTCTTCGCAGGTTTCACGAGCGGGTCGGAGGTCGTGTACGGGGCTCTTGATCGGACGGCTGTAGGAGTCGGTCATCACGGCGTAGACCTGTCTAAGGCCGTCGATCTTCGACTTGATAAAGAAGGAGGCTCCGGGGCCGATGTGGCACATGGCACAATCGACGTTGGCATGCGGTGATTCTTCGTATCGTACAAATTCGGGCTTCATGACATGGCAAGTCTGTCCACAAAATTCGGCGCTTTCTGTGTATTCATAAGTCTTAACGCCGCTTATGACAATGATGACGCCCAATAACAGGAACCCCGCAATACCCAACCCTAGCTTGCGACGATGTGAAGGTTGATTCAAGTCAATTTTCACGACCGGAAGGCGTCGGCGAAGTTTTTCTATGGAGTTTTCAGGGGAGTTTTCCCCTGCTTTAGGCTTCTTCCGGAATGAGAATCGGCTCATGAATTATTTCGTTTGCGGCAGCGCTGGAGGTGGGTGAAGTATCTTTGTCGGTGTTTTGGGGTGCCTGTAATGCTGGTAAGTGGGGCTTTTGCGCGCCATCCTTTCCAGCCATTACCTTCTGGACATATTCGTAAGCAGCAATAATACGCTCATATTCTAGGGGATGTTCATGAATCATTTCTTCTTCGGTCATATAACCCGTAAACATACTTCGATTTCGTACTTTGATCTGGGTGTGATACATGTGCCAGGTAAGAATGGCTAAGGTGGCAAGGATAGCTTCCCAACCATGCAAAGCACGGGAGATGGGTATGGCACTGCCGGGCAGGATTTTTGTAACGAAGGTGGGGAACCACATGATGATACCGGTGACGATCATCAGTGCCTGGCCCCAGAGAAGGGCCCAGTATTCCAGTTTTTCTTCGATGCTGTAACGATCGAATTTGGGTCGTTCCATTGCCTTACCCAGGTTGTATTTCACCATTTGTACAAGATCGATGAAATCCTGTTTGCGAGGCCACATGGCGCCGCGTTCTCTTTTGACAAACCATATCTCTAAAATTTCCCAGACATGGTAAAGTGAGACAGCAATGAGAACGATGGCAGCCAGGTGATGGATGGAACGCATCCCTTCGATACCACCAAGAATATTGATGGTCACGGCAACAGCGGTATGTTCACTGAAATGTTGCAAGAGGCCGGTGATCGCAAGCAAAGTGAATGTGGTCAGCAGAATCATGTGCTGGTATCTTTGCGATCGATCAAAACGCTGGAAAATGACAGTGCCGTCGGGTAGCACCTGCATGCGAGAGGCCAAGGCCTGTGCTTCATGCAAGCGGCGAGCCCACACCTCTTGTTTAATTTGCTCGAGATCGATGTCATCGTTCTCGGGCTTATGGCTTATTTGTTTGTAATGTTTAGCTTTCGGGATGGAAGTCATTATCGCTACCTAATTCCTCTTCGAGTTCTTCTTCGGCTTTGGCGATAGCTTTGCGCAGTTTTTCGCGCTTTTCGCTCCAACGTTTTCTTGCATCCAGGCCAATATAGACCAGGAAGCCGCCAATAACGCCTGGGATAAGCAAATATCCGTAAGCGATATTGACCAAATATAAGAAGGGGGTTTGCTCTAGGGTGGGGACATAGTGGCTCAGCCAGGCTTGTGGGAAGCGGATGGAGGCATCTTCGTGGCACTGCTGGCAGGTGGCTTGCAAGTTTGTGGGATAGATCGTCGAGCGAGGATCATCAGGAGGAAGGATGTTGTGGGTGCCATGGCAGTCGAAACAGACGGCCTCGTCGCCAGGACGGCCAGCGTCTTCACGCCGGAAAAGGTTGACCGAACGGCCATGAAAGTCACTGAGATAGGTCTGGAAAACTGCGGTAGAGATACCGTACTTACCCATCAGTTTCTCATCGGCATGGCAACCGCCGCAGATGGCAATGCTGTCATTGCGGAAAGAGGTATCATGGGGACCTCGTACTTTGTGTACGCCATGACAGTCGACACAGGTGGGTACGTCGGGATTGGAGTCTTCCTCGAGAGCTGCACCGTGAACACTGGCACTGTAGGTGGAATAGACCGCACGGTGGCAGTCGCCGCAAATACGTGATATTTTGGCTCGTGGCTGGTCAGGATTGGAAATATCGTGGCTGCCGTGGCAATCTACACAGACCGGCGCGTAACGATTCCCTCCCTGTTGCACTTTGACATGGATGCTATCGGTGGAGATTTTGAATTCTTCTTTATGGCAGGAACTGCATGCATTGTTGATACTGAGAGTCATATCGCGTTGATCGTCGTAGGGCAAATCTACCGTCAAAGCGACATCCGGTGTGCCCGGTGTTCCCCCTTCCTCGGGGTGGCAAGTCATGCAGTCGATCTGCTTTCCTCCTGCTTCGTGGGGATAACGTTTGGTTTGGGTATGGCAGGCAATGCATTCCAGGCCGGCGGGTCCGTGCACCGAATTTTCGAATTCACCGCTATCCACATACAAGTAAATGAAGTCGCCATTGCGGAAGCGGCCCTTGAAATTGTGGTCGGTGTGACACATCCGGCAGTTTTCGTCTGCAGAGACATTCGATAGGGGTGTGGGTGTTGGCACCGGGGTGGGACTATCTTGTGCCTGTACTGATGAAGTGCCTGTCATGAAAAGAAGCGCTACCAAAATAATTACAACGACTAGAGGCAAATGTAACCACTTTGGAATAGCGCCTGACTCTCTCATACCGTCCTCTCGAGAAGACATTCTCTTCACACTCATACTTCCTTCTGGGTAACATGATGGAGCATGTCACGGTAGGCGTCGACCAGAACGTGACTTGCGATGGGACAAAGATAGGAGTTACCGCTTCCAAGGGTGCAAACCGAATCGATTAGTTCGGATGCTCCTTCCCACTTGCAGATGCAGCCTCTCAACCCCCAGGGTGCCAGCTCGATGAAGAGTGTTCGTACCTGGTCCGGTGAGCATTCCAGGGCCAAAGTTCGTAGTTGCGGCTGTGCCTGGCGCAATTGAAAGAGCAAATCCATTTCTGGCATACCGCTACTGGCAGCATGAAAGACCAATACATCGGGCTTAAAACGCCACGTCAGCATCAGAGCATCTTCATTCGCCTCGACAGCTCCAACTACCTTTATTTGGGCGCATCCTGAGAGCTGTTTTTCGATTTCAGAGCGAATGCTGTCAGAATTGCTGACAATCAAAACTTTGATATCCTTCATATTTGAGGAAGTCACTTTGGACTTGGATTTGGCAGGTGTTGCAGAGCTAAAAGGAGAACTTAAAGTGGGAATGTGGGGAAGGGTGTTAATCTGTGAATATTGTAACTGTGAATATTGTAACGCTTTCGTACCCACAATAGAATAAGGTGTTCACCTTATTTTAATGAGGTTAATCCCCTATTCATCTAAGCTCTCATTTTTCTGTTCCCAGACTGCTCTTTTCCCTCGATGAGAATGTCAATTTCTCACTGACAATGAGCTTTCAACCACTTCCCAAATGCCCCTCTCCTCAATCTCCATAGGGATCGATCAGGTGTCTTCGCACCGCATAACGGACGATTTCTGCAACATTGTGCAGGCCTAGTTTGTTCATGGTGTGAGTGCGATGCACATCCACTGTCTTAGGGCTGATATGTAAAATTTTGGCGATTTGACTGTTGGTGCGACCTTGCGCCACGAGGATGAGGACTTCCCGCTCGCGCGGGGTCAGAATTTGGTCGGGGTCAGAGGCATCCTGACCGGACATCAAGGCATCAAGCACCAGTTTGGCGATGGGTGGGTAAAGGTAAGAGTTCCCTTCGTATACGGCATGAATGCCTTTGATGAAATCTGTATCTGCGGCCTGCTTGAGGACATAGCCGGCCGCTCCCGCTTCTAACAGAGGCAAAACATATTCTTTGTTCCCATACTGAGTGAGCATAAGAATACGGGCATCGGGATGCTCTTCGAGAATATAGCGGGTAGCAATCAGGCCGTTCATGCCGGGCATGTGAACATCCATGACGATCACATCTGGCTCCAGTTCACGTACTTTTTGGATTGCCTCTTCGCCGCCTCCTGCCTCGCCGACAACTTCGATATCGTCGTAGGTGCTTAACAGAGAACGAAGTCCTGCACGAAGAATAGCATGGTCATCGACAAGGAGTACTTTGATCTTGGCCATTTTTCCTCGCAATATTCAGGGCGTAAGGAACTTCAATGATAACACGCGTGCCGCTCCCTGGCGATGATTGGATATCTAATGTGCCATTCAGCAAGAACACACGCTCTCTCATCCCCAACAAGCCATAATGCCCATTGGCAATATCGAATGCTGTTTCTGTATCAAAACCCCGACCATTATCTTCGATCTCAACCCGCAATTGCTCATCCTGCCATTCGATGTGTATCATGACTTCAGTTGCATGTGCGTGCTGGGCAATATTGTTGATAGCTTCTTGGATCACCCGGTAGATGCTGGCCTGCGCGTAGGACGAAATCTCATAAGGTGTTCCTCTCACTTCCATTTTTGCCGAAATACCCAGCGGTTCAAGACGGACATCGGCATACCAGTGCACCGCCGGCACCAGACCGTATTCATCCAGCAGTCCTGGCCGTAAGTCCAACACAATCCGATTTACTCCTTCAAGAGTCTGCACAGCTTGCGTGCGGAGCACCGTTAGTTGTTCTAAGACTTCCTCTTCCTCGGCAATACGAGAAAGAACACCCAAACGGACTATAAGATTAGCCAGCTCCTGACTTGTAGAATCATGTAGTTCGCGTGATACTCGTCGCCGTTCCTCCTCTTGGGAAGAAATGAGCTGGGCGAGGAGATGCTCCCGTACCCGGCAGACATCGGCCAGTGCCCGCGATTTTTCCTCGACTTGTTCTTCCAGGCTCTCGGTCAGGGCGCGCTCGTGCTCGATCAATTCTTTCAGGCGTAAGCGCATCTGATCGAAGCTAATGGTCAAATCATAGATTTCTGCAACTCCTGAAGGCTCGAGGGGCTCATCCAGTTCGCCGGCAGCGATTCGTTGCATCGACCGATTGAGGGAATGTAAGGGACGAAAGATGTTGGCGATATGGAATTGAATCAGAAGGAGCGCCAGAGCAATGATTAAGATTCCAAAAACTATTCCCCAACGAATGGTGTGCCAGAGCGCTTTGTACACATTTTCGGCATTCTTGATCAAGGCGATAGCATATGGGCCAGAGTTCGGTAGCATCAATGGTGCTACCAAGACCCGGTAAGGTGCCTTATCGACACGAATGGTATAAGGTTGAAGCACTTCCTCCGTTTGACTCTCTATGGCTTGATGAAGTGAATCCGAAACTGCAGCAGGGATGTCGCCTGCGTCTGATCTCACCTGTATCTCACCATCGGTCAATACAACTACACCACTGACACCCCCTGCCAAGGTGTCCAGAAATGTAGAGTTAACCTCACGTGTAAGAAGGAATACGGCATCAATCTCGCCACTGGCCTTTGCATGAGGCATCACCGACATCAACCATATTTTTCCGTCGGCGGTTGCTATTTTGGCAATTGAGCGACCGTTAAATCCCATCTTTACGATATCAAGACCGAGAACGGTAGCATCATCCAGATGGGGTGAGGTCGACAGAGTGAGGACGCTGTCTGAATCTGAGATCAAGTAGATGCCGTCGGAGCCGTGCGTCCTCTGATAGAGTGCCATCAGGCGCCGTAGCTGCCGATCGTCATGAGTAGCCATCGTATCTTCGAAGGCATCGAATTCGGCAAGCAGGTGTGCCTCATCCCGCAGATAATAACTCGTGTCCACTAATGAGCGACGCATTGTTAATATCTGTTGATATAATTCCCGATCCAGGCAGCCCTGCACACACCGCATGATTATGATACCAAGGGGGACAAGAATGATCAGCATCAGCAGTATCAAGACCAATACAGTGACAAATTGCTTGACAGGAGAGCTCAAACGCTTCCTAAAGGATATCAGCACGCTGATATTTCCTCCGAAAATCAGATATCATAACCATAGTCGATGACCATTCATGGTAAGGAGAGGTAAAATTCCCTCTCATCAACGGCAGAAGAGAGGACGAGCCTTATAAGCTGGACGAATTATACCTCTTCTGACCCCAATCAGCCAACGAGCACATGATAAAAGTTTGCCCTTTTTCAGGGTATTTCCCTTTCAAACGAGTAAGTACAAGGGCTGCGGAAGGCGCTATTTGACATCAAATCGAGACCAATCAGCAGAGTGGGGAGATTTTTTGCAGGGAAGTTGGTAGGGTGAGAGGAATTGCACGCAAAAATGCCTCTTTGCCGGGGCGCGATCTTGCCCAAATAGCTCATTAGTTTGTTAAATATAACTTGATAGAATAAAGTACTCATGTAAAAAGCTATTGACAGGGGTAGTGCAGCATGGTACAATACTTGTCAGACGGCAGCCGTCTACCAACGCCGTCTGATGAGGCAAATAAATGCATTCCACTCCCCTGCAACGCAGTGTCTCTCTCCAAGAGCAGTTGCGGCAGATCTTACGAGATAGGATTACAACGAACCACTATCCACGGGGATCCACATTTCCCTCAGAGAGCGAGTTGGCCCAGGAATTCAGTGTTAGCAGGGCCACTGTTCGTAGTGCCCTGAGTGCGTTGGTGGCAGAGGGCCTTCTTATCCGTCACAGAGGCAAAGGAACTTCGGTGAGCCCCCTTCCCACCATTTCCAATCCTATCGGGGAAGCACTTGATTTCTGCGAATTTATTACAGCCAGCGGTTTCAAAGCGGGCATAAAAATGGTAAACGCTACCGTGACGCAATCGCAGGAGCAATTGGCCAAGGATTTGCAGATCGCGGCGGATAGTCAGGTACTCAGGGTGGAGTCAGTATTCACCGCGGATGGGAGTCCGGTGATCTATTGTGTCAATTCCATTCCCGCACAGGTGCTTGGGGCCGAATTATTACTTGAAACAGTACAGCATCCAGAGAGTGCTGAACCGATATACGAGTTTTTGGAAAATCGTTGTCATCGACGCGTTACCTACCACCTGGCAACCCTGCGGGCAGAGCTGGTACAGAATTTCGAGATGCAGATTCCCGATTTCGATGCTTTAGCACCGATGCTGGTGATGAAGTCAATCGCTTATGATGAGGACCAGCAACCGATTTTTCAATCACTTTCTGCTTATCCCGACGACCGTATGACTTTCACACTTTTGCGGAAGCGAAGGGGTTCAAGTTGATATCTCTGGCGCGGAAGGGTTGTGTAGGCGTGGCTCGAAAGCAGGCTACTGACCCAGCGATCCACGGGCTCTGTGCGAGAGCTGAGATATTGATTGTCCGGCACGGACCGCACCATGTTTTCAATCACGAGGAAGATTTGCTTCCCGTCACCCATCATGAGGAAGGATTTATAGCATGACATCAATTATCATCGATGCTCTGACACACATCAGCGTTGGGCCTGATGATGTGGTCGGCTGGGGGCCACGTTTTTTGGCCGAGGATCTGTTGGCCCAGATGGATGCGTCCCGCAAAGTTTTGGGGGAGCCGGCACGCATTGACAAGGCAGTCGTATTTCCCTCCCTAGGTTTGACCGTACCCACATCCCCATTGTCTTTTGCCGAGCAGCATGCCTATGTGGTGGAAAGCGTCGCTGCCCACCCCGATCGCTTTATCGGCGGTATTGTCATCCATCCTCGTCTTTGGAATGATCAGGTTGCGGATACCGTGCGGAAAATGGTGCATGAACAAGGCTTTCGTATGCTCTATCTCAACCCTTCTCTGCACAAATTCTGGCTTCCGATCAAAACCCCAAGCGAAGGAACCAGTTCACGCCAGCTGCTTTATCCCATCTTCGAAACAGCACAAGAGTTGGGCATTCCCGTGATTATCCATACAGGCGAGCAGCCCTATGCGCTTCCTGCCACCGTAGATTTTGTCGCCGGTGCTTTTCCTGAAGTCAACATAATCATTGCCCATCTCGGAACTCAGGGAGAGATGTTTACTATCGAGGCTCTCCTTGTGGCCGATCGCCATGCCAATGTTTATCTGGAGACCAGTTGGGCCATGCCTCACATGCTCATCGAGGCCGTACACGAAGCGGGAGCCGAGCGGCTCATTTTTGGCAGCAATTGTCCCCCTCTGGAGCCGACTCAGCAGCTCATGAACGTGGAGGAAGCATTGACTTTTGCACCTCCCATCGGCATGGGGGCATCGGCAGAGGATACTCGTAAAGTGCTGGGTGGTAATCTTGCCCGATTACTGGGCTTATCGTGACAAGGAGAACTGAGATGAAGTACACAGTTGTGGATTCCCACACGCATATCATTCCCCAACGTGAGCCCGTTTGGGGATGGGGGCCCAATTTCACGGTGGAACGCCTGCTGGCGATGATGGATCGTGATTATGAAGTGATGGGCGAAATCAAACACGTCGAAAAAGCTCTCGTCATGACAGGCCTGGGCCTGACTTCGGTCGATCACCGTAGCATGCGCGAAGCGCATGAATACACCCTGACAAGCATCAAAAAGCATTCTGATCGACTCTACCTCAATGCCGTGATCAATCCCCGCGCCTGGGTGCCGGATCAATTGGATCAACTTGCCGCCTGGAAGGACGAATATAATCTGCGTATGCTGAAAATTCATCCCAGCATGCACAACTATTTTCTTCCCACCTACAGTCCTTTCCCGGGCGAAGCCAGTAAGAAAATGATTTACCCCATTTTCGAACAAGCGCTCAGTTTGGACATGCCCTTGATGATTCACATGGGCGAGACCCCTTACGCAATGCCCGCCCAAATCGCTCCTGTAGCGGCTGCATTTCCCCAGGTGCCGATCATTGTTGCTCATTCCGGCGCCAATAACATTCCTGCCAATGCCAATGATGCCATTCTCTTAGCCCGCACGCATGACAACATCTATCTGGGCACGAGCTGGGTACAGCCGCCGGAGCTTGTACAAATGTATTATGCCATCGGCGCAAGCAAAATGATCTGGGAAAGCGACTGCTCACCCCAGGCGATGGGTCAAACGTTGCGTCTGGTCACAAACCTGCATCTTGCCCCACCGTTGGGGGTTGGGGCCAGTAAAGACGAAGTTTACCAGATGATCGGTGGAAATATCACCGAACTATGCCATCTATCCCTCTAACCCCCAGCGACCCGGTTTCCACGCTTTGCATCAACGAGGCGAGCCCCCGTGTGATAGGAAGAAGAACTTGTGAGCATAGCCTATCCTGATCTACGAACATTTCTTGCTGAAATCCGACGCGATCTGCCGGAGTGGTTGCTCACGGTATCAGAGGAAGTTCCGCTCGATTATACCGCTACTGCCCTGGCTTTGGCTCTAGAGCAGCGGGACCAGCACCCTATTCTCTTCTTCGAACGTCTCAAAGGCTATCAGACTCGTCTCGTTGCCAATCTTTTTGCTTCCCGTGCGGTGTTGGCGCATAGCATCGGCGCTCGCGAGGAGACTTTTATCGAGCAATTTGGCCAAAAGCTGGATAGCCTGGTGCCGGCAAAAGTGATCGAAAGTGCTCCCGTGCAGGAGGTGGTCTGGGAAGGAGCCGCGGTAGATCTCGGTCGTCTGCCCATTCCTCGCCATTTTTTGCAAGATGCAGGTCCCTACATCACGGCAGGTATGCTTGCTACCCGTGATCCAGATTCGGGTGTGGGGAATTTAGCCTATGCCCGCCTCCAGGTCAAGGGCCAACGTCGCCTGGGCGCCAGCCTGCACAGCCGTCAACACACCTGGGATTATCTCCGTCGTGCCGAGCTCCAAGGCAAAAATCTGCCGGTTGCCGTTGTGATTGGTGCTCATCCTGCTGTCATGCTCGCTGCAGCCGCCAAACTAGGCATTGATCAGGATGAATACGACCTGGCCGGAGCCTTGCTCGACCAGCCACTTCCCCTCTGCCGGGCGCGTACTGTCGATATTTTCGTACCGGCTCAGGCCGAGATTGTGATCGAAGGGCACTTATTGGCCGCCGTTCACGAGACAGAAGGGCCGTTTGGCGAGTACACCGGCTACGTCACCGGTCGTTCCACCCATAATGTGCTGGAAGTGACGGCCATCACCATGCGCCGGAACCCCATTTTTGTGGACATTATCCCTGGTAATTCAGCTGAGCATTTAACCTTGGGGCGGGTGTGTAAGGAAGCCTGGGTTCACAAACGGATGAAGGAAGCCCTACCTTTCTTCGTGGATTTTCATTATCCGAACAGCGGTACCCACTTTCACTGCTACGTTCGCATTGACAAGAGTGCCGAAGGTCAGGCGCAACAGGCGGCGCAATTACTGGTCGGATTGGATCACTACGTCAAGCTCGTCATTGTTGTCGACAAAGATATCGATCCCAGGGACGAAGATGAGGTTTTATGGGCCTTGGCCACACGGATGCAGGCAGACCAGGACCTCACCATTCTCTCCCACACCCTTTGTAATCGTCTCGATCCCTCTTCCCACGATGGCTTGGGGGCCAAATTATTGATTGATGCGACCAAGCACTCAAATTTCGAGGCGGAGCGAGTCCTTTTACCCGAGGAGGCTCGGCGTTTGGCCGAAGCCTTACTGGTAAGAGCACAATCGCTATGAAGACAATCAAAATGTGTGGATTGGTTCTTGTTGCAATCTCTGCTAGAATGGCGGCGAACTACACTACCCCACCCTTTCTTCTTCCAAACCACTCTCTGAAAACTTCTGACCTCAAGGTCTCTCTTCCCCTAGATGGGCGATCATCTCGTGCACCAGGAGCACCGTAATGCACCGGTTTGAGTATCACGCTCCCACAACGCTGGCTGAAGCCATCTCGCTGTTAGATCGGTATGGGGATACAGCGCGCTTGATTGCCGGGGGAACGGACCTGCTGATCGCACTCAAAGAACATCAGGAGCGCCCCAAAGTCATCATCAGCTTAGGAACCATTCCCGAGCTTTTTCACCTTGCTTACGAAGAAGAGAGTGGTCTCAAGCTTGGTGCCATGGTCACAGTGGGAGCTGTGCAAAGATCTGCCCTGGTGCAGGCCAAATATCCTGTGCTGGCCGGGGCGGCGGCGAGTCTGGCCTCGGTACAAATTCGCAATTTGGCCACAGTAGCCGGAAACATCTGTCGTGCTTCACCTTCGGCCGACATGCCGCCGGCTCTCATCGCCCTTGGCGCCTCAGTCCGGCTCGTCAGTTCTGAAGGTGAGCGCCTGGTTGCTTTAGATGAATTCTTCACCGCTCCCGGCGAGAGTGTGCGGCGTCCCAACGAAATCCTGAGCGAAATCAACATACCCCCACCCAAGCCCCACAGTTGTGCCGTCTATCGTAAACATAGCCCTCGTCAGGCAATGGACCTGGCTGTGGTTGGGATTGCCGTGGCCATCACGCTTGAAGATCACGTTTGCCGCGAGGTTCGCATCGTCATGGGGGCGGTGGCGCCGACACCCTGGCGGGCGCGGCATGCCGAATCGATCCTTTTGGGGCGTGAGCCCACCCCTGATCACTGTGCCGAAGCGGCTGAGGCGGCGGCACAGGAATGCAGCCCCATCAGCGATGTGCGTGGCAGTGCCACTTACCGTCGAGCGATGGTCAGAGTAAACACACAGCGTGCTTTACAGCAAGCAGTGGCATGGGCGGAGAGTTCCTTATGAAGCATCGTATCCAGATTGTCGTCAACCAAGAATCACACGAGATCGCGGTAGAGCCCTGGTGGACCCTTCTCGATGTTCTGCGCGATCAGCTCGAACTCACAGGTGCAAAGAAGGGCTGCGACCGGGGTGATTGTGGAACTTGTACGGTGTTGCTCAATGACAAACCGGTCGCTTCCTGTATGATGCTGGCTGTGCAGGCAGATGGCTGCGAGATCACCACCATCGAAGGCTTGCAGCAGGGCAATACATTACACCCACTCCAACAAGCATTCGTCAATCACGGAGCCATTCAGTGTGGTTTCTGCACACCAGGCATGATTTTGACGGCAAAAGCGCTTTTGGATGAGAACCCCCACCCCACCGAGGCTGAGGTGCGGGAGGCTATGGCCGGTAATCTCTGCCGTTGCACCGGTTATGCCAAGATTGTGCAAGCAGTCTTAGCAGCGACTCGCACCTAGGAGAACCTCATGGTTGAAGCAATGACAGTGATAGGCCAACGATTACCCCGAGTCGATGCCGTGGAAAAGGCCACTGGTGCCGCCAAATATACTGTCGATATCCACCTGCCCGGCATGTTGCATGCCAAGATCAAGCGGAGTGATTATCCTCATGCCAGGATCCGCCATATCGACATCAGTAAGGCTGCCTGGCTCTCGGGGGTCAAGTCCATCCTCACCTATAAGGATGTGCCGCGCATCTGCCACGCCGGCCAACCGGAACCGAGGGCAGGATCACTGGCACGAGATCAGTATATTTTGACGGATAAAGCACGTTTTGTGGGGGACGGTATCGCTGCTGTTGCTGCCGTGAGTGAAGAAGTGGCGGAGAAAGCACTTTCCTTGATTTCTGTCGAATATGAGGTTCTTCCCGCCGTCTTCGACCCAGAAATGGCCATGCGCCCCGACGCTCCCAGCATCCACGATACCGAGCGCAATCTCGTGATCCCTCCCGTCATTATCGAGTCAGGAAATATCGACGAGGGATTTTCTCAGGCCGATTACATTTTCACTGATCGCTACGTTACTTCTCGCCATGTACCTGCTTTTTTAGAGCCGTACGTTTGCGTGTGCCGGCCTGAACCTGGAGGTCGGCTTACAGTTTGGAGCTCGACACAGGCGCCCTTCATGGTGCGCGGTAGCCTCAGCGAGGTACTCGGTATTCCCATCAGCCAGATTCGGGTCATCTGCGAGCATATGGGGGGAGCTTTTGGCGCCAAGCAAGACCTGTATCAACTGGAGTATTTGTGTGCATTATTTGCTTTGCGTACAGGTAGCCCTGTCAAAATGGAGTATAGCCGGGAAGAGGTCTTTATCAGCGGCCGCTCCCGCCACCCTGTGATTATCGAACTGAAACAGGGTGTAAAAAAGGACGGCACACTCACCGCTCACCGCCAGTCAGGCGCGCTTCATCGCAAATTCGGGCGCGTACGGCTCGCATGGGCCGGGGATCACCTGGGTGGGTGCAGAGGCGCTTGGATCGTTGCATAAGTGCGCCAATGTTTATATCGAAGGGCTTTGTGTTTACACAAATTCCCCTATTGCCGGCGCCTTTCGCGGCTACGGCGCTCCCCAGGCCTATTTTGCCTTGGAATCGCAAATGGATGCTATTGCGGAAAGGCTCGGTATGGATCCCATTGCTCTCCGGCTGAAGAATGCCTTCCAGCCGGGGGACATTGGCCTGGCCGGCACACCGTTTTTGAACTGGGAGTTGGGAACATGTTTGAAAAAAGGGGCAGAGTTGATCGGTTGGCAGGATCGAAAGCCGGCGGGTAGCCAGTCTGGGGTGATCAAACGGGGGATCGGTGTCGCCACGGGCTTGCATTCAGCTACGGCTTATCCCGAAACCAAAGAGATCGCCCATGCTGTTGTCATAATCAACGAAGATGGTTCTGTACAGCTCAGGAGCGGTGCTGCAGACCTGGGCACCGGCGCCAAGACCATCATGGCGCAGATCGTGGCGCAGGAGCTGGGCATACGTTTCGAGGATGTGAGGGTTGTTGCCGGTGATACTGACGCTGTCCCTTACGATTTGGGTGCTTATGCCAGCCGTACGACGGTCTCTTCTGGTGAGGCAACAAGGGTAGCGGCGTCTCGGGCGCGGGCCATGTTATTTGACCTGGCCCGTGAAAAATTCGGGGTCTCGGCGGATGATCTCGAGGCCAGGAATGGCATGATCTGGGTTAAGGGGGCACCAGAAAGAACAATTACTTTTCGTGAAGTAGTGCAACCCTCACGCGGCCAATCGGCGCAAATTATCATTGGGCAAGCCAAGACGAGCATCAAGAATGTCTATTCTTTTGCGGCGCAGTTTGCCGAAGTAGAAGTCGATACGGAAACGGGTCAGGTACGGGTTCTACGGTTGGTGGCCGTCCATGACATTGGTAGAGCGATCAATCCGGCCGGGGCAGAAGGACAGGTGGAGGGAGGCCTGCAGCAGGGCATCGGTTATGCTTTGCTGGAAGATATGGTGGTCGACGAAAACGGCAAAACCCTCAATCCGAATTTTGTCGATTATAAGCTCTTGACTTCGCAGGATATGCCAGAAATGACGATTGTTTTCATTGAAGTTCCAGATCCTGTGGGGCCCTTTGGTGCCAAGGGCATTGCTGAAGATGCTATCTTGCCAACTGCTCCTGCTATCGTCAATGCAATCTACAATGCTACGGGAGTCCGGATCAAGGAACTCCCTGTCAGTTCTGAGCGGATGCTCCTGGCCCTGAAACAATTAACATAAGGAGGTATGCCTATGCCGCTAAGTCCGTTGTAACTCTCTGAATCAGACTGTTTTTCGATTATTCATTGCCCAAAAGGAGGCATCCTAATGTTGAAGAAGTACTTCATGTTCATCGCCTTAATTCTGATCGTCACGGTATTGCTTGCCGCCTGTGCCGTACCTGCTGCTCCTGCCGCAACCGACGGTAAATTCAAGATGGGCCTGCTCAGTCCCGGCAGCGTCAATGATCAAGGCTGGAATTCTATTGCCTACAGCGCCCTCAAACGTGTAGAGAAAGAGCTGGACGCGGAGATTGCCTATGTGGAATTGCAGCAGGATCCGGCCTCATACGAAAAGGCCTTTCGTGATTTCGCCAGCCAGGGTTACCAGATGATTTTAGGCCATGGCTTTGAGTTTCAAGACCCTGCCCTTGTCGTCGCCAAGGACTATCCCAACACTTACTTCTTTATCTCCAGTAGCCGTGTCCATGAAGGCAATGTGACTGGTCTGAACACGGCTTCCGACCAGCCCTTCTACCTGATGGGGATTATCTCCGCTAAGATGTGCAATGCTGCCGGCCTGATCGGCGGTATGGAAATTCCCCCCATCTCCGAGGCGTTTATTGGTTTCATCAACGGGGCCAAGAGCATCAATCCTGATTTTCAGGTCTACACGACCTATATCGGCAATTTTGATGATGCTGCTGCCGCTAAAGAGGCTGCCCTGAGCATGATCGCCCAAGGCGCCGACTGCATCGTCCCGAATGCTGACGTTGCCGGGCAGGGTGCCTACCAGGCCGTAGTCGAGAAAGGACCCAATGTCTGGACATTTGGCGCCTTCACCAGTGCCTCCGAGAGTGCTCCCGGACAGGTCTTGGCGAATTACTTTGCCGACTATGGTCAGGGCATCGTCAATATTGCCAGAGAGGTCAAAGAAGGTACCTTCAAACCGGGTAAGAACATCGAGTTCGGTGTAGGACAGCCGGATGTGGTGAGGCTGGAATTTGATGAGACAGCCACGCGACCGGTACCGCCCGATGTGCGCCAGTTGGTCGAAGAAGCAACAAAGAAGATCGCAGCCGGTGAAATTGATACGCTGGCACAGTGATGTAAGCTAAGATAAAATACGTGTCCAAGCGGGACTGGTAGCTCGCACAAAGCTGCCAGTCCCTTCATGACACGTTCTTTACGGCAACATCCGATTCCTATTTCCCCTCCCCCTCTTTTTCCGGCGAAGCTTCGCTTCGAACCAACGAGAAACAAGACATGAACGATCACGAATGTAGGAGCGGAAGAAGCCACAGCCGTCGTTCATGTATCTTGTTTTGCGTGCAAAGACTTGACTCATTTGTTAAGATTTTTTCCTTATGAAGATACCTCGTAACAGCCCTTCCCCTTCTGAGAATCTAGCTGAGGGTAAGGTCGGCAGAAAACATAGGCAACGGATTGTGCGCGACGTTCTCCGTAACATCCTCACGCCCATGGCCGCGATCTTAGCTGCTCTTGCCGTCAGTTCTCTCATCTTGCTCGCGGCTGGATTTCATCCCCTTACCGCATACATGGCCATGTGGCAGGGTGCCTTTAGCGATGTACGTACGATCACAGAAGTGCTGATCAAGGCAACGCCCCTGATTTTGATTGGTTCGGGGTTGGCGGTAGCATTTCGCTGCAATATCTGGAATATTGGTGCCGAGGGGCAATTCTATGCGGGTGCCGTAGCCAGCACCCTTGTCGGTATCCATTTGGGCTTTCTCCCCAGAGCCATCTTGCTCCCTCTGATCTTGTTGGTTGGCACGGCCGGAGGAGCTCTGTGGGGAATGCTTGCTGCCTGGCTCAAGATTCGCTTCAATGCTTCGGAGATTGTGACTACGATCATGTTGAACTACGTGGCCATTATCGGCACTGGCTACTTGGTTACGGGCCCCATGATCGAGCAAGCGGGTGCCTATCCCCAAACAGCCCGCCTTTCCCCTGCCGGCATGCTGCCCCGGTTCTTGCCCCCTACACGCTTACATCTCGGTTTTATCGTGGCTTTGCTGGTCGCCGTGGCTCTTTACATCCTCTTGTTCAAAACAAGTACAGGTTACGCGATCCGTACGGTAGGAATCAACGCCGAGGCTGCGCGCTACGCCGGCATCAATGTACAAAAGAACATTCTCCTGGCCATGGCGATCAGTGGTGGGGCGGCAGGGCTAGCCGGTGGGGTGGAGTTGGCCGGCGTGGCTTTCCGCCTCTACCAGCATATTTCCCCGGGCTTTGGTTTTGATGGCATTGCCGTATCACTTTTGGTCAACAACAATCCCCTCGGTGTCATTTTTTCAGGAATTCTATTTGGGGCATTGCGTTCCGGCTCAGAAATGATGCAGATCACAGCAAAGATTCCCTCGGTGCTGGTTTTTGCCATTCAGGGCCTGATCATCCTCGCCGTAGTGGCTTTCGGTGTCTATCAGGCTCGGCCGATACCTGAGGAGTGAGAATAGATTATGGATATTGTATTTTTAATTGCTCTTGTGCAAAGCGTCTTGGCAGCCACCTGGCGCCTGGCGACGCCATTGATTTACGCTTCTGTAGGCGAGGTGTTTGCAGAGCGGTCGGGCGTTCTTAACATCGGCCTGGAAGGCATCATGTTGTTCGGTGCGTTTTTTGGTTTTGCTGTCGCCTCTTATAGCGGTAACCGTGAGCTGGGCTTACTGGCGGCTATCGTTTCGGGTATCCTCTGTGGGCTGCTCTTCGCCATCTTTGTTGTGACGATCAAGACAAACCAGATTGTGGTGGGGGCTGCTTTGAACATGGTGGGGCTAGGACTCACCGGTTTTCTTTACCGCACGATGTTTACTTCGCAAGTTCAGGGTATCCAGGCTTATTCTCCTATCCATATTCCTGTTTTGAGTGAGATTCCCTTTCTGGGCGAGGTTCTTTTTCAGCATAGCATCCTCGTCTATGCGACGGTGTTATTGGTCCCCCTCGCCAGCTTTGTCCTCTATCGTACAGCCTTTGGTCTCGCTATACGTTCAGTGGGTGAACATCCCCGTGCTGCCGACACCGTTGGCATCAATGTGACCGGTATCCGATATGCCACCTGCATTGTCGGCGGGGCTTTGGCGGGTCTGGGGGGCGCCTTTCTCACCATGTCTCACACCAACCAGTTTGTCGAGGGGCTCGTCTCGGGGCGGGGCTTCATTGCCCTTGCCGTGGTCGTTTTTGGACGCTGGAAACCATGGGGGGCATTCGGTGCCTCACTCCTTTTTGGAACATTCTACGCTTTGCAATTACGTCTTCAGGCCATGACCAATGTCATCATTCCCTACCAGTTCTGGCAGGCATTGCCTTACATTGCCACCTTATTGGTGTTGGTGGGCATGCGTGGTCGTACTCTTGCACCCAAGGCTCTGGGTGTGCCCTACGAGAGCGGATGAGGCAAATCCATGGAAACTAAACAACCTTTGTTACGGATGGAAAATATCGTTAAGACTTTTCCCGGCGTGGTGGCTAACGATCATATCAGTTTTGAAGTGCGTGAAGGCGAGATTCATAGCCTGCTGGGGGAGAATGGCGCTGGTAAAACGGTCTTGATGAGTATTTTGTACGGGCTTTACGCGGCTGATGCCGGTCAAATCTATTATCGTGGACAGGCGGTGCATATCGGCTCGCCCAAGGACGCCATCAACTATCGCATCGGCATGGTGCACCAGCATTTTATGCTTGTACCCACCCTGACCGTGATCGAGAACATCATCCTCGGCCAGTATCAATTGTGGCGAGTGTTGAAAGGGATGGAAGAAGTGGCGGAGAAGATTCGGGCCTTGAGTGAAGAATATGGCCTGGATGTAGACCCTTCTGCGCTTGTCGGTTCGCTTTCTGTGGGTGAGCAACAGCGGGTGGAAATCCTCAAAGCAATGTATCACGGCGCCGATCTTCTCATCCTGGATGAACCGACGGCGGTGTTGACTCCGCAAGAGACAAGACAGCTCCTGAGGTTGTTGCGACAGTTGGCCGCGCGCGGCATGACGATCATCTTCATCACCCATAAATTGGAAGAGGTGATGGAGGTGAGCGATCGTGTTACGGTATTGCGTGATGGTAAGGTGGTTGCCACGGTTCCTACCGAAGACACCGATGCGAACAAGCTTGCACGCCTGATGGTAGGCCGTGAGGTGCTGATGGAGTTGCCGCGCAAGCCTGCGCATCCCGGCGAGGCAGTGCTCTCGGTCGTAGGTCTGTCGGTGGAAAATGAACGTGGTTTGATGGCGGTGAAAGATGTATCCTTCGAGGTGCATGCCGGTGAGATCGTCGCCATTGCCGGTGTTTCGGGCAATGGCCAGACAGAGCTGGCCTTGGCGTTGAGCGGCCTGGCTACGCCCACATCAGGGAAAATTATCCTGGAGGGAAAGCCTGTGGCAGAGCTAACCCCGCGCGCCTTAGGTGACGCCGGTCTGGCCCACATCCCCGAAGATCGCATCAAAATGGGCATTGTGTTGCCCTTTTCCGTGGCCGAAAATTTCATCTTGCATGACTATGACCGCGAGCCCTACGCTCGTCATGGCTTTTTATCTTTTCGTACGATTTCGAATCACGGTTGGGAGCTGGTGAAAAAGTTCGATGTCCGTACCAATGACGTCGATACCGAGATTGCCCATCTCTCTGGCGGCAACCAGCAAAAGGTGGTGGTGGCGCGGGAGCTCTCGCGTCATCCTCGCTTTCTCCTTGTCAATCAGCCCACACGCGGCATCGATGTGGGCGCCACCGAGTTCGTTTTGCAGCAGATTTTGAGCCAGCGAGACACGGGCACAGCGATTTTGATGATCTCTACCGAGCTGGAGGAGATTTTTGCTGTGGCAGACCGAATTCTAGTGATGTACGAAGGTCGCATTGTGGGCGAAGTCCCCCCCGATCGCAGCCTGATCGAGGAGGTCGGCTTGATGATGGCAGGGAAGAGTCAGAATTGAGCGGCTTTTCACGACGCAGCATTGGTTTCTACCCTTCATACAACCCTTACCCAGCTCCAGAACTAGACATTCACCCCGACTACGTAGTCAAAGATGCGGCGTTTGATGCGGAGTTCGTTGAGTTGTACCCCCAATTCGGCTATTTCGGGATCGCGCTCGAACAGGTAGTCATGCTCCAATTGCCCTTTTACCGCCAGCTTTCGTCGATTCAGCACGGCGGACAAGCGTGATTCGTACAGTTCTCGTTTGAGGATGTAATAACGATGCTGTAAAAGAAGACGCTCTTTGCCCTGAGCCTTGCGCCATCGTTGTTCCATGTCCGTAACTTCTTGCTCCAGGCGGGTAATTTTTGTTTCCAGGTGGGCGATGATTTCAGAATCAGGTAAGCCTTGATTGTCTCCCACCCGCCATGCTGGGAAGCTCAGGGATGAGATGGTGTCTTCATCTGCCTTAAGGCCGGGCAGCGATGATGTCTGGGCGACGACGAGGGTGGTGATCGCTTTGGCCGGTACGGTCTTGATAGCAGGGGCTTTGCCGCTTCCCCATGCGGTCACCTCGGGATATTCCCGGCTGAGAGAATGGCTCCTGGTCGTGGGGTTGTAAAATCGAGCCAGTAATGTGTCTTCGTGGACGATCAGACTACTGAGAGGTAGGTCTTCTTGCAGGAATTTCCACTCGGTTTGGCTTCCTGTGCCCCGAGCTTCCACAAGCAAGGGAGGATTCTGGAATCCTGCATTGAGGCGCTGAATGGTCAAATCATCCACGGCGGTCTTGCTCACCAGCACGGCTATTTCGTGGCTCACAGTGCGTTCACAGCGGGCATCCGGTACGTACATAAAAGGGCCGGCATCACCAGAACGATATTTCAGGCCTGAAGCCGTGAGCCATTCCACAGCACGGCGCAGGGTGAGGGCGATCTTTCCCTCCTCATCAGCCTGATAGGCACGGATGCCTTTGGCCATGACCACGGTTGCCGAGCTCTTATCAGAGAGGGCGACGAAATCGTGGAAGGGGAAAGTCCGTACCTCTCCCAGCTCGCGCTGCCCCAGAAGCACAGAGGCTAATTCCGCATCCAGGTGGCGAGGAAGCAGGTCTTTGTCGACAAAGGGGCGCTTGACCACATCAAAGGGCATTCCTGCATAAATTTCGCCGTTTTGGGCCGTATCGAATACCATGTCGACTCTGAAATTCGTTCCCCGTGAGTCCAAATCGACCCGCCAGCGTAGCAACGGAGACTGATCGAAGATGAGACGAACTGTGGCGGATACATGCACGTCCTGCCACACAATCCGGCAATCATAACGCACGACACAGTGAGCAGAGCTCTTTTCTTCGATGATCAGGGGGCCGGCAGCCTGGCAAATGGCACGGCGTTCGCCTGCTTCATCCGAATAGGTGTCCCCTACCTCTTCGCTCACCCTCTTCGCTCACCACCAGATAGCCCAGCCTGGCTTCACCCATCTGCACAACGCCATCGGCAAGGAGTGTGG
This sequence comes from Chloroflexota bacterium, assembly GCA_013152695.1. Next base: position 22,359 of record JAADFV010000411.1, read on the forward strand.
CGGCATAATGGTCGTTCTGCCACTCGAATTCGCTCACAGGCTGCTGGGGACGCTCGATCAGGTATGAATCGCTTATTTGCCAAACACCGATACCCCGGCTGTGCACATGGTAACCCCTGTCCCCCGCCACCTGATACCCCTCGTAAGTAAAGGGATTGGTGCTGACCGCATACATTCCTGCGGCGAAGTCATGCAGGATATAGCTCAGGGATGTGCCGACATCTTTCTTCACAGCTTGATAGATTTCGCGATAGCTCCATTCCATTTTTTCATGGACTTGATCGATGCTCACCCCACAAATGCAGTCATGAATGGTGTTCTGGAGCAAAGCACGTGCCCAGG
>JAADFV010000412.1 GCA_013152695.1 Chloroflexota bacterium
CCCTCTCTCCGGCCATTGCCGGTCTGATCTGGGCGCAGATGATGGACCCAAACATTGGTCTGGTCTCCCATCTCCTGAAAACCATCCTCAACTTCCAATTCAATTATTATACCAGTAGCTCGGATGCACTCATGTTCATATCCGTATCCGCGGCCTGGAAAATGTTAGGCTACAACATCATCTTTTTCCTCTCAGGCCTGCAAGCCCTCCCGAAAGAGCTCTTGGAAGCGGCTGCGATTGACGGCGCCGGCGCCTGGAAGCGCTTTTGGCGCATTTCCTTCCCCCTCTTGTCACCCACGACCTTCTTTTTGTTCATCATGAACACCCTTTATGCCTTCTTCCAGGTATTTGGCTTGATCCACATTACCACCGAAGGCGGGCCGGGACGAGCCACGGACCTACTGGTGTACAAGCTCTATCGTGATGGCTTTATCGGTCTCAATACCGGTTATGCCTCAGCCCAATCGATCGTGTTGCTGGTCATGGTTTCTGTTTTGACAATTCTTCAATTCCGCTATGCTGGCTCTCGTGTATTCTATCGATAAATATGAACACATCTCTTTCGACATCCTCCAAAGCACTAAATATCTGGAATTGGGACAGCTTACGTAAGCATGTGTTGGCGCCGGTCTTCTCCCATGCGGTGATGATTGTGGCCGTCCTGCTCATCATGTTTCCCATGATCTACGCTTTCATCATCGCCACCCAAATCCCTTCCCAGTACTACGAGTTTCCTCCTCGCTTCCTCCCTGGCTCACATTTCTTCGAAAATGTCCGTTTTGCCTGGGAGCGCATCAGTTTAGGAAGACTGCTGCTCAATACCAGCTTCGTGGCCCTCAGCGTAGCCTTGGGCAAAATCGTCCTCAGTGTAACTGCGGCCTTTGCCTTCGTCTACTTCGAATTTCGAGGTAAGCCATTCTTCTTTGTCTTGATTTTGATCACGCACATGCTGCCGGTACCGGTGCGTATTGTCCCCACCTTCGAGCTCATCGATACCCTCGGTTGGATCAACACCTTCAAGGGTTTGACAGTGCCTTTCTTTGCCAGTGCCACCGGCGTCCTTTTGTTCCGGCAATTATACCGCACGATTCCTCCCAGCCTGGCCGACGCCGCCCGCATCGATGGGGCAGGCCCCTTGCAGTTCTTGTGGTCGGTAGTGGTGCCCCTTTCTCGCACCAATATGGCAGCCTTGTTCCTGATCGAATTTATTTACATGTGGAACCAGTATTTATGGCCACTGATCATCGCTAATGCCGACAAAACACGGGTGGTGCAGGTTGGTCTCAAACAGCTGGTGGATACCGATGCCGCCGTAGACTGGCACTTCGTCATGGCCGGTACCCTCATCGCTACCCTACCCCCACTCATCGTCCTCATTGTCCTGCAAAGAAGCCTGATCGAGGGAATGTCACTTTATGAAGAAAAATAGTATCAACGGAATCATCTTCGACCTGGACGGCACCATTTATCTTGGAGAAGCAGCGATCGAGGGTGCCGTCGAAGGAGTCGCCGCCTTGCGCCGGCAGGGCAAACGCGTGCTGTTCGTGAGCAACAAACCTCTGCAGCCAGCCTATGCCGCCAAGCTCACGCGCCTGGGCATTCCTGCCAGCGAGGAAGATGTGATCACATCGGGATATGTCCTCGGCCATCATCTTGCCCACACTGTCCCCCACTTGCGTCTCTACGTCATCGGTGAAGCAGCGCTCATCGCCGAACTTCGCGGCCACGGCCTCACCATCGTGGCAGAACGAGATCAGGATGAACGCGAGGTTATTGATGCGAGCGGAATCGACGCTGTTGTCGTAGCTTTTGACCGCACGCTGGATTATCGCAAACTGAACACAGCCTACCAGGCCCTGCGCCAGGGTGCCCGCTTCTTCGCCACCAATGCCGACAAGACCTGCCCCATGCCTGGCGGCGCTATCCCCGATGCCGGCGCCACCATTGCCGCCCTGGAACACATCAGTGGCCGGAAATTGGAATTACTGGCGGGCAAGCCTTCGCCCATCATGATGGCGGTGGCTCTGGAGCGATTAGGTACCGCCGCCGAACACAGCTTGATGGTGGGAGACCGCCTGGAAACAGACATCCGTATGGGCCAGGAAGCGGGCATGCACACGGCCGTCGTTCTCTCGGGCGTCACCCAACGTGCAGATCTAGCCACCGTGGAAAATCCGCCCGATTTCGTGGTGGAAAATGTTGGGGAATTGGTAGAGCAGTTGCTTTGAAGATAAGCAATAGTCTTTTATACAGTTCGTAGAGCGGTCGACCAGTAAACCAGAAAACCGGTAAACCAGGCCAGGTGAGATTCTTGCAAGTATGCCTTGGTTTACCGGTTTTGAAAATAGAACGCTGATGACGCAGATCGAAGAGATGACGCTGATTCTCGATATACGTCTTTTGGCCGGCCGACGCCTCGCCGAGAAGTTCCTCCCCCCTGCGCACAGTCAGGACGAAAGACGTAGGGGTGAGGACATCCTTCCCGATCCCTGGCTACCAACCTTATGATCAGTACCAGCCTTTTGCTGGCCATTCGCCTGCCCCAACAATATACCAACAGCCGTTACGCTCCACTAACGTAGTATCATCTCCTGTTCTGCCCTCGCCAATAACGGTATCGTCTAATATAATTTTCTCACTACAGGCACTGCGAATAATTGCAAGTTTGTCCTCCTGCTTGATGATTCGTCTGCTACAGTTGCTCATCTCGAATTTTCCGCCCGCAGCAATAAAAGCCCTCAATCCAGCCAACATTTTTTGATTCGACGGGTCGTTTTTCAACAATATCTTGCTAATATCTTCGATATTCCCTTCTTGTAAAAGTCTGTCTGCAGCTTCACTTGTACGCTCTGGTGTTAGTTGTTCCTCCCCCAGCGGGCAAACAAACTGGGATCGATCGGATTGTACTTCTGAGTTTGGCTTGGTGATGCTACATCCGACCAAAACCATTACCACAATAATCATTCCGACAACAAACAGAGAAGTACACTTAACTATATGCAAATATGAACTCATGTTCTTATCGCTATCTCCTTTCCCTAGCGACCAACGTGACATTGTCTCAGGGCCCCAGACATTGGGGATCACCTTACTGACCATCTGCCCTCGCATAATATTGATGGGATGGAATCTTGATCGCGTTCGTCACGACAATAATCCGAAACTGACTATGGTGATTTCTTTGAATCACAAAAGCATTCTCATGTCCCATCGCTGAGGCAAATTTCAGTACATAAGCTGTTGTTACAGCAAGATCCCTACCCAGCTCTACGTCAGTTTCTGGTGGAATAGACGATCTGCCTGTAACTACGAACAGTTCGGTTCTTGTGCCAGGGGGTAAAGATTCAGAAGTATCACCGATACCTGAAAAGAAACTTTCCAGGTCTTCTTTAGTACTCGATGGCTGGGTATTCTATCGAGCATGCACGCGCACCCCGGCGCCAGCCCTGCGAAAATTGCTCTTGTGTTTTGTCCTGTTTATGTAGCATGTTGTTGCCCCCAAGAGGGGGCGGACGACCACAGAGCCACTCCTCAGACGAACTGCCTTTCGGTGACGTTTAGAAAAAAAGATCAATGCTCCATATAGCTGTTCCCACAATTCCAACAAAGAAAGTGATTGCAGCAAATATTCGTACTCGTTTTTTAGAAAACTTTGGAGCATTTTCCATATCCTCTTTTGACCAGGCGAAGTATCGATAATAAATCCAACGGTACATTGGTGAATTTGAACTCAACGAGTTTGGAACTAGGAAAAGGAAAATTCCCGTGAGGGTAATGACCACAAAAAGCATCCATAGAAAAACGGAAAACATATCAGTTTCAGCATCCCAATTGTCTGCTCCCAGGTAATTCATGTTTTACTCTTTTGAGAAAAATCCGATGGTGTCTGGCCGAAGGAAGCAGCCGCGCCAGAAGTCAATGGTCGGGGATCAGAGGTCTCAGCGGTCGGAGGTTAGCAAGGGTGCCGCGGCCGGTAGGAAGGCGGCGAGGGGG